>JAUQXC010000181.1 GCA_030834825.1 Thermoflexales bacterium | reverse complement strand
TGCCTGATCTCGCGACGGAAACGACCTGGGTCCGCAACCGCATCGCTGATTACTTGAAAGATCTCTACGATCTGGGTGTGCGCGGCTTCCGGATCGATGCCGTCAAGCACATTGACGCAGCGGATATCGGTGCGATTCTTCAAAGCTTTGAAGCGAAGGCCGGGATCACCCGCGCGGATTACTACATGGTGCAAGAAATCATCGATCCATGGGGCAACGAAGCCGTCAAGAAGGAGTGGTACTACCCTTATGGCGATGTGAATGATTTTCGCTATGGCCGGGAATTGAATGCGCAGTTCATGAATTGGGATGGCAAGCACATCTCTTACTTGAGAACCTTTGGCGAGAGCTGGGGCCTGGCGCAGGCCGATAAAGCCGTGCCTTTTGTCGATAACCACGATATGCAGCGCGGCGAGAAGGCCGGTTATCTGACTTACGAGGATAACGGCAATCACTTTGCTTATACCCTGGCCAACGTTTTCATGCTGGCCTGGCCTTTCGGCTATCCACAGCTCATGTCGAGCTACTCCTTCTCGGATAATAATCAAGGCCCGCCCACCAACGGCGGCGGCACGACCAAGAACATTTACGATAGCCCGACTGACACTACGCCCGATTGTTTCACGGCCACCGGCTGGCTGTGCGAGCATCGCTGGCGGGAAATTGGCAACATGGTGGCCTTCCGGAATTCCGCCGGCAACACCGCGGTAACCAATTGGTGGGACAACGGCAATAATCAAATCGCCTTTGGGCGTGGTGATAAGGGTTTTGTCATCATTAACCGCGAAGATGGCGCTTTGAATCGCACCTTCCAAACCGGTCTGCCTGCCGGCACGTATTGCGATGTTATCGCCGGTGATTGGAATGGTAGCACCTGCTCTGGCCGGACGCTGACCGTCAATGCCAGTGGGCAGGCCGCCATTTCCGTGCCAGGGAATTACGCCGCGGCCATTCATGTGGGCGCCAAGCTAGGCGGCGGCGTCACTCCGACCCCGACGCCCACCACTACCCCGGAGTGCCGAGCGAACGTCACATTCAGAGTGACGGCGACCACCTGGTATGGGCAAAACGTCTACGTGGTTGGAAATGTGCCGGAACTCGGCGGATGGAATCCGGCCCAAGCTGTAGCGTTGTCCGCCAACGCTTATCCCTTGTGGCAGACGATCAATCCGATCAGCCTGCCGGCCAATACCGCCATCCAGTACAAGTATATCAAGAAGCCCGGCGATAACGGCAATGCGGTGACCTGGGAAAGTGATCCTAATCGCACCTTCACCACCCCGGGCTGCGGTGGTACGGCGACTCGCACGGATACCTGGCGCTAGTTCTCGACTCCAGTCAAGCATCAGCGTCGTTTGCTTAATAACCGGTGTCCAGCAAGAAACACGTGGTAAGAGAGTAAGCGTGAACACCCCGAATGTGAAGTTCGGGGTGTTTTTACTTTGCCCTTACGACTCGCTTCCAGCACATTTCAAGAACGGTGTTGGGGCAAGGTTTCAGCTGCTTTTCAAATCAGAGGCGAATTAACCCGCGACCGAGAGTCGTCTCCGCCGATTTGAAATGCTCGCCGAGTTTTCCTCACGCTTGACTTGGCGAAACAGGATCTCTATACTGATGGCAGATGTTCAACGTCGCCAGCACTCTTTAAGGAGAAAAATGTCATGGCTAAGAAAACAGCACTTGTCCTCAGTGGGGGCGGCGCCAAAGGTGCGTTTCAAGTTGGCGCGGAAAAGTATGCGCGTGAAGTCAAAGGGTACACGTGGGATATCATCGCCGGTGTGTCTGTCGGCGCGCTCAACGGCGCCATGCTCGCCATGCAGAAGTACGATCGGTTATTTGAGATTTGGAACACCGTTTCCAATGACAAAATTTACACCGGCGGCTTCAATCTTTGGTCAGCCTTAAAGATCTGGCTGACGGGCGCCAAATCGTTCTACGGCAATGAGCCGCTTCACCAACTGATCCTTCAAGAAGTGGAGCCTGATAAGTTCAAAGTAGACCTGCAGGTTGGCGCGGTCTCGTTGCAATCGGGCGAGTATTTGCTCTTCAAACCCGGCGATCCCCATATCGCCGAAGCGATACTTGCTTCCACGGTGATGCCCATCATCTGGACACCGGTGGATGTCTCGCCGACCTGCCGAAGCATGGTCGATGGCGGTGTGCGCAACGCCAGCCCACTGGGCGACGTGCTGGATGCCGATCCCGATGAGATTGTTGTCATGAACTGTGGATCGCGTGAGCCGGCACCCGATCCTGAACCGCCAGACGACATCGTTAAGATTGGTGGACGTATGCTTGCGATCCTGTTGAACGAATTGTTTGTGGAGGATCTGCATGAATTCTTGACCATCAATGCGCTTGTTCAGGAAGCCGGGGCGCAGGGAATTACCCTCCACCATCCGAAGAGTGGCCGGCCGCTCCGCTATGTCGATCTCAAAATTATCGAACCCGATCGGGATTCCGATCTTGGTGATACGCTCGACTTCTCTCAAGCGGCGGTACAGCAATCCATGCAAGTTGGCCGGGCGAAAGCGGAACAGGTCCTCGGCACAGCCAGCGGCTGATGAAATCAGCCGTGCGACAAGGCGCTGCTTCAAGCGGGCGAGATTCTGCTGAGGTGGAGAAAGCCAGCGGCAGTTTAGCGTGGCCGCGCCGGGTGTCGGCTGACACGTCCAAGCGCGGTATAATTGCATCATCTTTAGTTGATAAGGAGAATCTTGAGCGAACAGTATCCGTCTGATCTAGCACCTCCTGAGGAAGATGTTGTGCAACAACCGGTTTCACTGTCAGAGATGGCTGAATCGGAACAGCCCCGGAACCGCTTGGGTTGGGTTGCGCCCGTGTGGTTCCTCTTTGGCATTCTGGTGGGCGTGATCGGTTTTGCCGCGTACAACGCCTTGATCGTCAAGCCGGCGCCCACATCGGTGGCGGCGCTGGACCAGGACACTATGCGCGCTGCAGCGCGCGACGGCACGTTGGATGCCATCGCCACACTGCAAGCGGGTGGCGGTCCACAGCAACCCGTCGCTCAGGAACCACAAGGCCCACAGCAAGTCGCCAGTAATGCCTTCATCGTACGCGAGACCAATCGGCAAGGTAGCCCCGACGCTCCGGTCACCGTCTACGAATTTAGCGACTTCCAGTGACCATTTTGCCAGCGATTCCACCAGTCCGTGCGACCGGTGTTACAGTCCTACATTGACGCAGGCAAAGTCAGTTTCGTCTACAAGCATTCAGCCTTTTTGGGGCAAGAGTCGGCCTGGTCCGCGCAGGCTGCGGAGTGCGCGGCCGATCAAGGCAAATTTTGGGAGTATCACGATCTGTTGTTCGCGCGCTGGAACGGCGAGAATCAGGGCACGTTTGCCAAGGACAACCTGATCGGTTTTGCTAAAGAATTGAATTTGGACATGGCAAAGTTCGAACCGTGTCTGCAGAATGATGAGACCCTGCAGCGTGTGATGGATGATACGCAAGAAGGCCGGCAGGTGGGCGTGACCGGCACACCGACGTTCTTCATCAACGGCAAGCCGCTCGTCGGAGCGCAACCTGCCGAGGTCTTCCAGGCAGAGATTGATGCCGCTGTGGGACAATAAAGTATGTCGTGGTTGATCGATGCGCGCCGCTGGACGATGTTGTTCAGCGGCGCGTTTATCTTAGGCTTGGCGTGGATCTTTCTGTCGCGCCTGGAAAACCCGAGCGGCGGATCGAACGCCCCACCGAATCCGCAGGTGGGTTTCACGGCGCCGAGCTTCACGCTGGATTCACTGTCCGGTGAACCGATCAGCTTGTCCGATCTGCGGGGCAAGGTTGTGGTGTTGAACTTCTGGGCGAGTTGGTGTCCGCCGTGCCGTGCCGAGATGCCGGCCATGAATGCGGTCTATGAAAAATCCCGCGATCAAGGTCTGGTGGTGCTGGGTGTCAACACGACCTTCCAGGATGATGAAAACAACGCGCGCCAAGCGATTCAGGAATGGGGTCTGACCTTCCCGATCGTTTTCGATCGCGACGGCGTGTCGAGTCGTGGCTATCGCGTGCAGGCGATGCCGACCACGTTCTTCATCGGGCGCGATGGTATGATTCGTGACATCGTCTTCGGCGGGCCGCTGAGTGAGGCGTTGATTGCGAGCAAGCTTGAAATACTAATGCGTAACGAGTAATGGCTTACTCAATTACTCATTGCTCGTTAAAGAGATCATGTTCCCGGTTATTCAGCTCGGCCCTTTAAGCATTCAAGCGCGCGGCCTCATTTTGCTGGTCGCGTTCTGGTTGTCTGCCGAAGTCGCAGAACGCGGCGCTAAACGGCTGGGACTGCGCGGTGAAGTGGTGTACAGCCTGGCCTTCGTCGCTGCGGTGGCCGGAGTGATTGGCGCACGAATCGGATATGTGCTGGAACATTGGCTTGCTTATCAAAGCGATCTTGGCGCAATCGTCGCATTGAACTTCAACACGCTCTCACCGTTGGCGGGAGCGATCGCCGGTGTGCTGGTGGCCTATCTGTCTGCGCGCCGCAAGGGTCTGGCTCACCGGCTATTGCTTGATGCATTGACCCCCGGTTTCATCGTCTTGGCAGGCGGCCTGGCGTTGGCCGATCTGGCAAGTGGCGATGCCTACGGCTCGCCGTCGTCGTTGCCGTGGGCGATCGAGTTGTGGGGCGCGGCGCGGCATCCCACGCCGATCTATCAACTGATCGCGGTGGTCGCAATTGGCTTGATCGTACTGAAGACCGATCGGGTGTTTGACGGAGCGCGGTTCGGATGGTTTGTCGCGCTGTCTGCCAGTTCACGGCTGTTCATTGAGGCCTTTCGAGGCGACAGCGAAACGTTCGGTGGGGTGCGAACTGCGCAGGTGTGGAGCCTGCTGGTGCTGTTGCTCATGCTGGTGTTGCTGCGACGTTGGGCCAAATCGGCAGGAGCAAGTGCTGCCAACGACGGTCATTCCCGTGGGAGCGGGAATCCAAAACACGAGGTTGGACATGGCGCGTCTGTGCGGCGAGTGTGACGCCGCACGATCGGTACCATCGTCGTCTTGGTTTTTGCCTGGTTTTCAGGTATACTTTTGCAAATTCAAAACTGGTTACTGTGGCTCATGAAGACTCTGAATCGACGTGATTTCTTGAAATTATCCGGCGCGGCCTTATCCACCACCCTATTCAAGCCGCCCGATCCCGAAACGCAAAAACCCCAATCCATTGGTCTGGGCCGCGTCACCGAGTGGCGCATTTGGGCCTACGACCAGGCACAACCCGGCGCCAGGAAGGAATACGCGCTAACGCGTGACGACGTGCTGGAGATCTACGACCAGATCAATACCGAAGGGCTGCTGGCACACAATCCGACATGGTATCTGACCCGGTATGGTTGGGCTTATTCTTCGTGGGTACAGCCGGTCAAGCGGGAGCCTAATCTGGTGGAAGAGCGCGTGTCCAGGAACGGCTTTTGGGCGCAGGTGACTGTGCCCTACGTCGAGATGCGCAATGCGCCGAACGACAAGGCTTACCGGCTCTACCGGTTGTACTACAGCAGCGTCCATCTGGTGATCGGTCGGATCGTCGACGAGCAGGGCGACGTGTGGTACCAGCTCAAGGACGACGAGTATCCGAGTGTGAAAGAGTACGTGCGCGCCGAGGGGCTGCGCCGTATCCTGCCGAGCGAATTGGCGCCCATCTCGCCCCGGGCGAAAGACAAGCATATTGAGATCAGCTTGAAAGATCAGAAGCTGTATGCTTACGAAGGGGAGTCGCTCGTATACACGGCGCGCTGCGCGACCGGGGCGCGCTTCACGATCGAGGACCTGGGCCTGGTCGATTTCACGACGCCGCTTGGCGAGCACACCGTGGTGCGCAAGCGCCCGTCGCGGCACATGAGCGGTTTCCGAGGCCGCGCGGACGAATACGACTTGCCCGGCGTACCCTTCTGCACTTATTTCACGGAACCCGGCGTTGCCGTGCATGGCGCATACTGGCACAACGATTTCGGCCATCCGCGCAGTCATGGTTGCGTCAATGTCCTGGCGCCTGATGCTCAATGGGTGTATCGCTGGTCGATGCCGGTGGCGGAGTACGAAGAGGCGCTGTTGGTGGTGGAGGAGGGGGGCACCCCCGTCGTCGTTTCGGTTTGACAGCATTATATGAGTAGTGATCGGCCGTTATGCCATGCGGCGTCATTCTCGCGCAGGCGGGAATCCAGAGGCACTGTCACATGATTCGCCGCCAGCCAACCTAGATGCCCGATACGCCTAGCGCGCCTCCGCCGCTGTGCGGCGGGTAAGGCGAAAGCACTCGGGCACGACGACTGAACACAGACTTTTATGATTTGAATCATGGCGACCCGCGCCACAGTTTGCTTTAATGGGCAAGACTGTGGTGCGTTTTGTTTTAATCCGACACTCATGTTCTTCACTATAATCTATGATAGGTAACACGCATGGCACGTGACACCCGGTCCGACTTATGGAATTTCGTTGACAGTAGTTTTTCGTCTATGGTACACTACCCTTCAGAACGGAGGAGATGAACATGAAGCCCAAATACCTGCTTGGTTTTGCGTTGATCACGGCGGCGATTTTCCTCTTAATCGCGACCAGTATTACGGTCAATGCCCAATACTTCTACACGGTGGAAGAGCTGCGCGCCAAAGGCCAGGGATTGATCGATCAAAACGTGCGTGTCTCCGGCGCGGTGATCAATTCTTCAACGCTGTTTGAAGTGCGGGACAACCAGCCTTACCTGGAATTTGAGATCATCGATGCAGACAAGGTGGGCGCCCAAACCCCGCTGCGCATTGTGTATAACGGCCCCAAGCCGGACTTGATTGAGGAACCACACGCGCAAGCTATCGTGGAGGGTCATTTGGGTACTGATGGCAAATTCCACGCCGACAACT
>JAUQXC010000180.1 GCA_030834825.1 Thermoflexales bacterium | reverse complement strand
AGCTGCGCGGCTATGTCTTCGGCAGCTTCATCTGTCTGGTCAGTATTCGCGGCGACATCACGCTGGAATACTCTCAGCAGACGTTCAACCATGAAACGGTGCGTACCTTTACGGGCGACGGCTGGGTGGCAGGTGGTCTGGGCTTCTGCGATGCCGACGGCTGGAAGAGTTGGCAGACGCGCTGGTGGGATCAACCTTTCTGCTGGACGGCGGGTGCACGCTTGATCATCGGCTACCGGGAAGGCCCCGGTGGTCCTAGCGGTTGGACTGTGAGCTATGGCGTAGAGTTTGAGTGACCTCACCCCCAACCCCTCTCCTGAAATCGCACGCTGCGCGTGAGCGGAACACCGTGGAGTCGAAGGACGATTTCAGGAGAGGGGCGCAAGTCCCGTTATTCGACATGGCTGATTCTTTTCAGACAGTGTACTGGGAAACGTTCGTCGTGCGCGTGTGGCGCGAACCGTCCAATGGCGTCTGGCGGGGCGAGATCGTCCATCTACCCGATCGGGTTGCAATTCACTTTGCGTCGTTCGCGCAGGCCGAGGAATTTATGCGGCGCTATGTGGCAGGCACGGAGAGCGGCCCGCCTGACCCCAATCGCTAGTTTATCAGACGCAATTCCTCCCTCAAGCCGCATGGTTCTCTAATAGAATCAGCCGCGGGGATGCCGACAAACAAGCCATCCCTCATGGGTGCTGCATATTCCCTGAGTGATACAACTGTTTTGCGGGCCATGAGCAGATGAATGTCGTAACGGACTTTGAAGGCAAAGCCGGCTCGCGACATTTTTTGGTCTCAGTTCAAGGCGGAGGCCCATCCCCCACATTTTGCCAGGTTTTACTGCCGTCTATATTCTGATCTCATACACTCTGGGAGGAGAACTGATGTCACCTCGAAATTGTCTTAGCGTGGCTGTAATGAGTTTTGCCGCCTTATTTCTGGGAGCGTGTGGTGGGGCAGCGACCCCAACCTTGATCGCACCGACCGCCGCCGCGTTACCTTTGCCGCCGACGGCTGCCGCGCCAACAAAGGCTCCGACCTCTGAGCCAACTGCGACGGCGCTGCCCCCGACTGTTGAACCAACCACTGAGCCGACCGCTGCACCCACTCAACCTGGTGAATTGTCGGGCACGGCGATTGATAGGGACCATCCGATCTTCAAGGCCTATTTCGCGGTTTACAACAAATTCCCGCGCCGCACTTACTCGGAAATCTTCAATCCCGCTATGCAGGAGACCGCCACCGTGCTCAGTGAGACCGACGCCAGAGATCAGCTACGAGTGGAGATCGACTACGGCGACATGATCCAATCGCTGGTCATCATCAGCCCGACGATTTACTCGTTAGAGGACGGGACTTGGCGGAAGACCTGGTGAATGACGCCGATTCGCTACAGTACTTCCTGAATGCTTTTAACGAACTGGCCAGCTACACCCTCAAGCCGCTCGGGCCGGAAGATGTCAATGGTATGCCGGCGCTGGCTTACGCGAGTGAATTCACGCTAAAAGACGGCGAGATCGCCAAGGGCAAAGCCTGGATCGGTGGACGGTTTGCTGCTGAGAGACTACTTTGAATCTTCAATGGGCGACATGATCACGACCACGTACGAGTTCGATCCCAGCATCAAGGTCGAAGCGCCAATCCGCTAGCCTCGACCCGCCTCCTATCAGTCTCAAGCCGAGGCCCGATCGTTCGATCGGGCCTCGGCTGGTTGAGGGGTGTGGTAGAATGCTCTCTCGAATGACGCTTGACTAGCGAAACAAAGATTGCTCAGGCGCTTCCTGCGCGCTGAGACGCTGAGGTAAAGGGAGAATCAGTCTATGACACGCCTCATTCGCTTGCTCGCGGTAGTGATTCCCCCCTTGTTATTGATCGCCATACTCGGTAGTTTGCTGACTCGACCAGCCATAGCCAGCCCCTCGGGCGTGTGCGACCCGGACGTGCAGCTGCCCAGCGGGGCCTGGTATCGCATCTGCATGCCGACCGGGTCATGGAACGGTGATCTGGTGCTTTATGCCCACGGCTACGTCTCCTTCAATGAGCCGATCACGATCCCGGAGAATCAGTTGCAGCTAGGCAGCACATCACTGCCGGAACTCGTCAATGCACTGGGATTCGCCTTTGCTACCACCAGTTATCGTGTCAAGGGATTGGCGGTTGAACATAGTGTGGATGATCTGATCGATGTGGTCAACGTTTTTTCGGCCACGCATGGTGTTCCCACTCATACTTTAGTGACGGGCGTTTCGGAAGGTGGGCTGGTGACGGCGCTGGCGGTCGAGCAGCGTCCGGATCTTTTCGACGGCGGGTTATCGACCTGTGGGCCGATCGGCGACTTTGGCAAACAGATCAACTACTTTGGCGACTTTCGCGTGCTCTTTGATTATTTCTTTCCCGGTGTGATGCCGGGCAGCCCCATCAGCATTCCACCGTCCTTGATCGCCAACTGGCCCG
>JAUQXC010000179.1 GCA_030834825.1 Thermoflexales bacterium | reverse complement strand
TGATTGGCCTGGGCGGGATTCTATTTTTCACCATCATTGGCTGGGTGCTTGGCGCAGCGCGTGACTCTGGCAAAGGTGACTGGGGGCCTAAGGGTGGCCGCCGCTGATTGCTTCCCTGCAGTGCCGTGCCTGAATGAAGATAGAATACCGCGTAAAACGGGATAGGATACCGTTCAACGCTTGAGGACGCGCTACGATCCCAATGAGAAGAAAGCCAAGTTCGAACAGATCAGTTACCAGCGGCGGCAGGGCACCAAGGTGACGGGCCGCAGTGTCTTGAAGGATATTCCCGGCAAGGTCTGGTGGGTGCTGGGCGGCGGTCTGATCGGGTTGGCCTTTTTCTTCATCATTACAGGCATGCCGGGCATGCCCGCTTACGGCCCGTTGATTGGTGCCGGTGGCATCGTGTTCTTCATGGTGATCGGCTGGATCTTCGGCACAGCGCACGACTCCGGCAAAGATGATTGGGGACCGAAAGGCACCAGGAAATAGCGGCTCGTTCGACTTGCGACGATTTTGTCGCAGTGTTTGAGCCCGTACGGAGAAAGAGTATTATGCCGTACACCCTTGAAATCGCGCTGGAAGCTGAATCTGATCTGGCAGCAATGAAAGCATTTCAGCGGGTTGAGCTTTTGGATGTCATCGATCAGCACCTCACGCACACACCAACCATCATCAGCCGCAGCCGTTTAATACGGCTGCGGCTGATGATTCTCCAGCATATCGTCTCCGAGTTGGCGACTATCGGATATACTATGATGTAGATGTAGATTCGCTGACGGTAAAGGTTCTGCGCATTTTGAGCAAAGCAGCCTCGTTGGATTATTTGCGGGGAGTAGGAGGCAAAGAATGAATACTCAGGTGCTTGAATTAGAAAGTCTGGACGCACGGTTGCGCGAAGCAGTTCATGTGGCCAACCATGGATTGGTTCTGCTCACAGAAAACGGCACGCCTAAGTTCGTGATACGGGATCTGAACGACGATGAAGTTGTCGAGGATTTGCTGGCGCAAAACCCGGAGTTTCTGGAGTCAATTCGTATGGCTCGCCAACAAATTGCTGAGGGCAGAAGCATGACCCTTGCCGAGGTGCGCGCTAAATACGCGGCTCAAGAAAAAGAATAGAGTCCATTTCAGTTCGATCTAAAACCCGTTCTCCCCCGTGGCGAGCGGGTTTTTCGTTTGGTACGCCTGTGCTACAATCGCCGCGCTCATTCTGAACCTGGATTAAACGGATGAATACGAACTCACATGTTACTCGTTATGCATTAGTACGAAGTCTCCCGGTGGGACTCATGACTTTGCTTCTTGCCCTGGTCCTCAATCTGTTGCAACCTCTGCTGGCTAACGCGGTGATCTCAGAAAGGCGCTTCGGCGCTATCGATACGTTTGACAATCCCGCTGCCGCGGCCCAGCTGGGTGCCGGTTGGACGCGTGTGCGCTTTCCGTGGGCCGACATGCAGCCCAACGATAGCGGCCAGTGGAACACTGCGTTCTTTACGGACGAGCAACTGGCGCGGGAACTGGCCGCCGGCCGTGAAGTCGTCGGCCTGATCGTCAACACGCCGCCGTGGGCGCTACAGGATGGCAGCGTGCCCGGCGTGCCGAGCGGCCTGTATCTGCGCGAAGACGATCCGAACAACGTCTGGGCCACCTTCGTGCGCCGCCTCGTCAGTCAGTACGCGGGCCGCATCGATCACTGGATCATCTGGAATGAACCGGACATCTGGGAACCCAGCTATCCCGGTCGGACATGGGGCAGCGACGAGAAGGAGTTCCTGCAACTCTTGCGAATTGCCTACAACGTGATCAAACAGACGAATCCCAATGCCACTGTGCATCTCAGCGCTTTCACTTACTACTGGGACACGAACTATGGCCGCACGCCGTTCTTCAAGCGCCTGCTCGACGAGATGCAGAAGGATCGCGCAGCCGCCGAGCACAATTATTACTTCGATGTCGCTTCGGCCAATCTCTATTTCCGCACCGACAACATCTATGATCTCACCGCCTGGCATCATCAACAAATGCGCGAGCACGGCTTCGATAAACCCATCTGGTTGACCGAGACCAACGCCGCACCCAGCACCGATCCGGCGTGGCCGGTGGCCAACCCGACCTTCGCGATCACGCTCGACGAACAGGCCCACTTCATCATTCAATCCATGGCCATGGCGCTGGCCGCCGGGGCCAATCGCGTGGCGATCTATAAGCTGGCGGATGTGCCGGCCGATCGCGCCGCCAACCCTGAACCATTCGGCCTGGTGCGTGAGGACGGTTCGCGCCGCCCGGCTTTCTCGGCATTTCAGGTAGGCGCCAATTATCTGGCAGGCTTTACCGAAGCAGCGCTGACCGAGCGCAATGAGCTGTATACGCTGGTCACGGTCAAGCGTGGCGACAGTGGCTGGACCAGCGTGGCCTGGACGCGCCAACCGTCGCCGCAAACCATCAGTGTGCCGGCGCATGCGGATCAAGCTACGCTGGTCAATTGGAACGGCAGCAAGCAGACGATCGCCGCACGCGACGGAAAGTACGAGATCGAAATTGCCGGAGCGACGTGCACAGGCGGCTGTCTCATCGGCGGCGCACCACGCTTGATTGTGGAAGGCGCGGTCGGATCGGCGCAGATCGACGCACCGAGCACTCCTGTGCCGACTGTGGCGACCGCGACGCTTGCGCCAGCCACGCTCGCGACGGCCACGTTCGCCACAACAGCGGCGGCTGGGACGACAGCCGCCACCGAAGCCGTCACCAGCACGGCCATACTCAAGCCAACCCAGACTTCGACGCCGACCGCCTCTGTGACGGCGACCGCCACCCGCACCGCCACGGCAAGCTCAACCGCGACACGCCGTCCCACGTCAACACCGACGCCGACGGCGAAGGCGACGCTAGCGCCTTCGCCCACCATTCAACCAACACTCACACCGCCAGCGACAACCACTGAAACTAGCGGCCTGTCACCGCTATTGATCATCGGCGGACTCGGTGTCGCCGCGGCTGCAATTGCGTTGTACGTCATTCCCAGGGCCACGAGACGTTCATGAAAAAATCTTGCTTCGCCGGTCTAATCGGGTTGGCGCTGATCCTAGCGGCTTGTGGACAACCGCCGCCTACGATCGAATCGATCGGGCCTCGCCCCAGCGTCACCGGCATTCAACTCAAAGGCGCTGCCCAGGCGACCCCGGAAGGTCCCACGCCGACGCCCTTCGACACACCCACGCCTGATCCCACGCGCGTGGTCGACGCCGCCGGCACGGAGTTGTACATCGTGCAGCATGGGGATACCTTCAGCGGCATCGCCGGCGAATTCGGCACAACGCCCGAAGAGATCGCCCAAACCAACGGCCTGACCACGCTCTCACTGATTCATCCCGGCGATCCACTCAATGTGCCGCTGAAGCTCGATCGGGTAGGACCGGGCGCGAAACTCATTCCCGATAGCGAACTGGTCTACGGTCCGGGTACGCTGGCTTTTGACAGCGCCGCCTTCGTCGATCGTACCAACGGCTACTTGAAGACCTATACCGAAAAAGTGGACGGCGCGACCTTGACCGGTGCGCAAGTCGTGCAGCGGGTGGCCGAGCAGTTCAGTGTGAATCCGCGTTTGCTGTTGGCGCTGTTGGAATATCGCGGCCAGTGGTTGAGCAGCAAGACGCCCAACGCCGATCAGCAGGCGTATCCGCTGGGCTATCGCAACGCGGGTTTTCAAGGGTTGTATCTGCAGTTGGGGCGCACGGCCAATCGCTTGAACGACGGTTACTACGGCTGGAAGTCGCGCGGGGCTCGCACGGTGCGCTTTCAAGATTATTCGCGCGCGCGCATCGCTTCAGGCTTGAATGCGGGCACGGTCGGCTTGCAGACGCTGCTGGCCGCCGATCGCACTTACGATCAATGGCTGAAAGAAGCCGGCCTGGATGGCTTTATGACCACCTATCGAAAGTTGTTTGGCGAACCGTTTCAATATTCGACTTCGATCTTGCCGGCGGATGTGCAGCAACCTGAATTGACTTTGCCGTGGACGGCGGGTGAGACCTGGTACTTCTCCGGCGGACCACATGGTGGCTGGGGATCAGGATCGGGTTGGGCCGCCATCGACTTCGTGCCCGATCAGGTGGACATCGGCTGCCTCACCTCCGATCGCTGGGTGACGGCTATCGCGGCGGGAGTGGTCCTTCGCAGCAAAAACGGCGAGGTCGTCGTCGATCTGGATCAGGATGGTCACGAGCAGACCGGCTGGACGATCCTGTACATGCATATGGCTGAAGAAGATCGAGTGGCGGCGGGAACGACGATCAAGGCAGGCGATCGCATTGGGCATCCCAGCTGCGAAGGTGGCGTGTCGAGCGCCACCCACGTACACCTGGCACGGCGCTACAACGGCGAGTGGATCCCGGCGGGCGGAGTGATTCCCTTCGTGCTGGACGGCTGGCGCGTGACTGGCGAAGCCACTGAGTATGATGGCCGCTTAGTGAAGGACGATCAAGTGAAGGTGGCGTGTGAATGCCGCGAAGAGAAGAACAGTGTAACCCAGTGAAAGCAGCAGCGGTCAGTTATCAGTAGTCAGATCGCGGGCCGAACCTGGCGGGACTGACTACTGACAACAATCACCGCTTTACTGCTTTAGCTCGGCAGCGGCTCCACCAAACGCACATCCGTCATCTTGCGATGCGTCTCCCACGGATAGACGATGAAGGCATCTGTCACCGCGGCGAAGTAGTCCGGCTTCTTGGATTTGAACAACGATTCGGCGGGTTTGTAATGCAGCACGGCGACGGCCGGATAAGATCCCGCCGACTCCACGCGACCCCGCACTGT
The DNA here is from genome assembly GCA_030834825.1 of Thermoflexales bacterium. GTDB lineage: Bacteria > Chloroflexota > Anaerolineae > Fen-1058 > Fen-1058 > Fen-1058. Next base: position 126 of record JAUQXC010000179.1, on the reverse strand, counting down.
ATTGATGGTGCGCGCACTCCCCCACACATCATCCACGATCAGCACGCGCCGGCCGCGCAGCAGCTCGTCTTCGGGAAACTGTAAAAACGTCGGCCAGGCCAGCATCTTCTCTTCCATTTCGGGGAA
>JAUQXC010000178.1 GCA_030834825.1 Thermoflexales bacterium | reverse complement strand
CGGGGCATAGCGATAGCGTTGATAGATGGTCTCCAGGTATTTCCAGGCCAGCGTTTCATCGGGAAAAAGAGACAAATAGTAAGCTGTCGCCGAAGGAGAATTACCGACCGCACCATTCTCTCCCAAGACACGCCGCAAGCGCTCGCGATCAGGCATTTGACCTAAAAACTCGAGTGAGATAATTGTTGAAACACGCTGTGAATAAAGCAGCTCGGCTGGAATCAGCCGCAGCTTCTCATTCTGAATCTCGCCATAGCCACAGGTATGAGCCGGCACATCTAGATTCAGCTGTTGAGCATCCAGTAACAAGGTGGGAAGTAACAGTTCAAATCCAGCCAGTTCAAATGGATCACGCGACAACAAATGTAAATGTTGCCAAATGTATCGTTCGCCGCGTTTGAGGGCCGCCTGAGCAGGACGCTGAAACCCATTGCGTTTCAGTGCGACAATGGCCGCTAAGGTGGAAATGATCCGTTCATGGTAATAAACTACTTCGCCGCCCCAGCTACCGTCATTGTATTGATTGTCCAACAACCAGTCGATGAGATCAGGCCAGCGCGGGCTACCATCCGCGGTCCGCAAGCGCGCCATCCAGGCAATGTCATACGCACTAGGATTCATGCGATGATTTAAATTGCTGACGAGTTCACGTGCTGCTTTTTTGTAATCCACCTTTACTCCTCTTGATGTACGATTACAATCGAACATCAATGGGTGATTCTGCCAGCAGCACGCCCCTGACTGGATCGGGACGGCTTCACGATTCAAAAACTGCTCCTCCCATCATGTCCGCCAGAACATGAACGAGGAGCAGTTTCTCTAACCCTAAACGACGGTGGTAATTCGCTGCGCGTAATGCCGAATCAAACCCCGGCGCGTGGCTCACTCAGGCAGCAGTTCGACTTGCGGCAGGGGATGCCACCAACAACCCTGCGCGCCCTGGCGCCCCACGCCCAAAACATGGTGCCGATTCAGACGATAGAAAGCGCCGAGCTGTGACCACTCCTCGGTGGCAAGTCGGCCGTATTCGTCTTTAGTTCGTCTGGCATACAGATGATCGTACAAAATCGCGCGCAGCGTATAGCTATCCAGATAGAACGAAGGGCTGACGGTGAAATACAAATCTTCCATGCCAGAGGCCACCAGCGGCACGTCAAACATCGCCATGGGCTCAAAGCCGATGAAAAAACTTAGCGGCGCAACGTCGTCGCCATAGTACGCTTCAATGATCTGCCGCTTGCTGGGGACCTGCCCCTGGGTTTGATACAGCCGCACGACAATCTCAGCGACGGTGTCTGTGGCATCTTCGGCATAGATGCCCACAAACAGGCGATGCTGCCGATGATGCGCGGTCTGTTGGGCGATGGCTTCAAATGACTCCAGCACTTCAGCATAGGCTGGATCAGTGAGGTGACGTCGCGCACTGCCATAAATGCTGACGCGAACTTCATGGGTGTGATAGAAGTCTAAAGCTTGACGACTAGTGGTGAGCCATAAAAGGCCCTGCCGATATAAGCGTTGGTACGATTCATCGCGGATGGCCACAGCCGATCCGAAGAAAGGCGAAAGCACCGTGTCGACGCCATGATCAAAGAAGATTTGCCAGACATCGAGATGGCGTTGCCCGGCGACCTGTAAATAAGCCTCAAAGCCGCGGGTGGCTGCCAGCTCAGGATGTTCCAGCATAAACCAGCGGCGCGTGCCGTTGGGCGGGAAACCGCAGACCTTGGGGCCAGCGGCACGCACTAAACTAGCAACCTCTGTTACCGATAAGCGCTGGAAAGTTTCGACATCCATGTCAGAACAGGAGCGCCTTCAGCCAGTCCAGTTTGACCCGCAGCGCGCTGACCTTCATGACGACCTGCGCATTGTCCGGCTGCCGCATCAGAATTTCGAACAACGCCGCATAGAGATCGAAATTCGGATCCAGCAGGGCCTGATCGGCCAGGGCCGACAGTTCAACATCATCCGCAATGGTCGAGAGCTTTTCCTGCATCGTCAGGGCGACCACCGTCTGGCCGCGTGTCGCGAAGCTCGCGGCCGGATCGACGACCAGCAGCCCACTTTCCTCAGTGGTAACGTACTCTGGATGCATCACCAGCACGGCTGCTGTTGGATCAAAGAGCGCCACCTGTGGCCCATTGAAGTGACTGCGGACACCTGCCAAAGCAGTGTACAAACGCGAGCTGCGAGCTTCGCCGAGGGCATTGGTCTGGGGCGCACTTGCGGATTGAGTCACCACAGAAGCATACATCTGCAACGGGCCGGCTACCAGCTTGCCCAGAGTATTGCCATGCCGGGCCAACTGGGTGAAAACATCGGGACTCAAGGTCACAGCTCTAGCAGCATCGGTCGTGACCATCGTCAATTGAAGTCCGGCATTCAATACAACTTCGGTCGCCTCTGGATCAAACCACGCATTAAATGCGCTTACCGGGGTGTTGCCCTCGCCGGAAACTGACTTGCCGCCACCCAGCCAGACAATCTTGTAGAGAGCCATCTGATCGGGACAGGTTTGCACGGCCTGCGCAATATTGGTCACCGGCCCCAGTGCCAGCAGTGTAACTCCGGCCTGGGCATTGGCACAGAGAAAACCGACAGCGTCTTGGGACAAGCCGCTCAAGTCGTGTGGATTCGCGTAACCCAATCCCCACAGACCATCTGGACCATGAATGAACATGCCCTGATGACTGGCGGGCACCGCCAACGGCGCAGCGGCACCAATCACCACCGGGATGTCGGTCTGATTGGCGGCCTCTAACAGGATCAGAGTGTTGTTGGCCGCATTTTCAACACTGGTGTTCCCGGCAACCGTTGTGATGCCCAGGATATTTGCTTTCCGTTGGTTGAGGAGGTAAGCCAGTGCGGCGGCGTCATCAACGCCGAGATCGGTATCGACGACGATCGGGATGAGTGGCTTCGGAGGCCCGGCAAAGGCAGGCGCCGGGGCCAGGCTGGTCGCAATAAGTGCTAGAACAATGATGAACCACAACATTTTCTTTCTCATGGCAAACTCTCCTGTAATAGGGTGTCGGCGCTATACGAAGACTAGCATTAGAAAAAAAACCAGGCGCATAGGCCGCTTTAATTCTGAGTGTAGTGTTACTTGGTACTCATGTCAAGATACCGTTGGTCATGTTTGGGCCTGAATACTCTGTAATGAGGGGTGACTGTCTGCCTGTGTCCAACAGGTGGCGCGGAGTGCCCGGCCGGACTAATCCATTTCAACAAATCACGTAAATTTGAAAACAGTTTGAAAAGCGTCGCCTACTTTGTTATCATCTTTCGCTATGCTATAATCCGTTCACGGACTGGCATGAAACCATCAGAAGACGGCATCAACATCAAGGGCAGCCGCGAGGGTTTGCTCATCACATTGGGACCGGGTGCGTGGCACAATGCCCTGGGCGCGCTGGAAACACGCCTGACGGCGACCCCTGAGTTCTTCAAAGGCGCACGTGTCGCGCTGCTGGTCGGCACACGCAAGCTGGTCGAGGCTGATGTACGGGCCGCGCGCGATCTGCTGGCGCATCACGACGTGGTCTTGTGGGGCATCAGTGGTGACGACGAAGAAACACGGCACGTGGCCGCGGTGTTGGGATTGGACGCTCAACTCCTCCCGCGCGATCGGGCGGAACTGCGCCCCAGGCCGGTGGAACCCCCGATCGAGCCGCCGACCCCAATCGAGACCGCGCACACCACCGGGCCGCTGGAACCTTCTGCGGTCGATGATCCTGAAGCCGGGCTGATTGCACGGCGTACATTGCGATCGGGCCAACAGCTGCGGCATCCGGGCAGTATCACCATTATCGGTGATGTGAACCCTGGCGCCGAGATCGTGGCGGGCGGTGACATCGTGGTCTGGGGCAAACTGCGCGGCACGGTCCATGCCGGCGCGATGGGCAATGAAACGGCCGTGGTCTGCGCGCTGGACTTGGCGCCGACCCAGCTGCGCATTGCACAGTTCATCGCGCGTTCGCCGGAAGGCCGCCGCCGCAAACCGGCACCAGAAGTCGCCCGCGTGCGTGCGGGTAAGATTGTGGCCGAGTCTTGGGAGATGAAATGAAGGAGGTTCAATGCCTGCACGAATTATTACCGTAACCTCAGGCAAAGGCGGTGTGGGCAAAACCACCACGACGGCCAATGTCGGGGTGGCGCTGGCGCTGTTGGGCAAACGCGTGGCGTGCCTGGATGCCGATATCGGCCTGCGCAATCTGGACGTGGTGTTGGGCCTGGAGAATCGCATCGTGTATGACATGGTCGATGTGATCGAAGGGCGCTGCCGCCTGCGCCAGGCGCTGATCAAAGACAAGCGGCTGTCGGATCTGTATCTGCTGCCCGCTTCGCAAAAACGTGATAAGAGCGCCGTCAAACCCGGCGACCTCATCAAACTTTGCAACGACCTGCGGCCCGAGTTCGACTACGTGCT
>JAUQXC010000177.1 GCA_030834825.1 Thermoflexales bacterium | reverse complement strand
ACTAGGACTTAATCGCGGTTATCCTCCAAGTGCCAGTTGCGTTGGTTTCAGGCTGCGCGGATGATGTGGCACACGCTCGACCAATCCGCGTTGCTCAAGTTGCTGCACCCAATAATCGATGAGCGATTTCGTGCTCCAGCCAAGATCGTTCAGGATTTCGCCGAACGTCGGGCCGTACTTGTTCTTGGCGTAGAAGTTGGTGATGTAGTCCAGAAGCGATTTTCCGCGCTCTGGCAGGTTGTCAATGATGCTGTTCACTGTGTTAGAACTCCGGAAATTCGCGCACACACAACGCTTCAGGCCATTCGGCGGGATTGTCGGCCTTTCCCGCGACGTGATGCTTCTCGGCCCACAAGGTGCCCATCTGCTTGTGGTAGTAAGCGATGCCAGCATGTCTACACCAGCCGGCGGTACTGCTGAACCACTCTTCGTCGGCTTCGACGAGAGGCTGGTCGGGTTCCTGGCGACTTTCCGCGCCTCCTACAATCCATTCGACGACGCCATACAACGGCCACCAGTTCACCGGCCCATGTGCGGGTTCGTAGGACACCCACAGGCGGATATTGGGACGCTGCTGCTTGATGTCGTGCAGGATCATCTTGAACTGATCCATATCGTCCTGATGGCCGATGGTGACACCCCACAGCCAGTTGTTGGCCGTGAAGGGATCGAAGCCGTCCTGGATGTCGTGAATCGCGCCGATGATCTCGTTCTGCTTCCTGGCCGTCTTGTGAAGCGCCGAGATATTGAGTAGCTCGTCGATGACGCCCTGCCGGTAGCCGTCGCTCAGCATGTCGAGCAAGAGCTGCGGCCGCTTGGTGAGAAACGCATGACGATGCTGCTTGGCGAGTGTGGCATAGGCGAACATGCGATAGCGCATCCAGGCCGGCACCCACTCACCCGCGTAATCGGTCATATCTGCCCAGAAGACGCCGGTCGGCTTGGTCCAGCCCCAGACTTGCGCGGCGTGCTTCTCTTTCCAGATGATGTCCACTTTCTTGAGGTTCTGCGCCGAGAAGCCCAAGCCCGTGCCGAGGGTGCCACGAAAGCGCTGCTCGTTGAAGCGCGACGAGTAGCATTGCCTGCACCGGCCATTCTTACGAATGCAAAAGTGACCTTCGTCGCCCGTTTCCTTGTTCACGGCGCGGATCGGGTTGGCCGTCGCACCTTCCTGTAGGCCAAGTGTGGCCCAACTGATTCCTGTATGTCTATTTGCCAAGTTAAGATCCCTTCTATGCCTCGTCGTTCAGGATGGCGACCGGATTGGTATCTTTCCAGCCACAGTTCAGGCATTCGGTGACGTGTTCGTGCGTTTCGATCTGCTTCTCGCCGCAATCAGGGCACGCCATGTCGTCGCCCTGCCGTTCCCACGTCTTGGCCCAAGCCGGCCATTGTCGTTTACAGCGTATGTTGTATCCAATTGCCATGATTCCTCACTTGAGTTTCGGCCATCGTTCGTATGGCCGCGCTGAGTTCACGATGTTCATAAACAGTGTGTCGTCCAAGCCGTCGAGTTGTGCATCGTCGGACTTGAAAGCCACTTGCACGATACGGATGTCGAGGTCTTGATATGATTTGCGGAGCGCTGCCGCCAGTCGCAGTGCAGCGGGCGCCCAATTGGTCTGCGCGAGGTTGTGCTGGATCCAGGTGTCGGGATCGAGCCAGATGACGGCTTTCTTGGATTTCTTCAACAGAGGGATGACGCACTCCAGGTTGTTCATGGATGGTGCGCCGATGACCTGATACTTCTCGCCGCAGCCCCACAGGTAGCCATTCATGGCTTTGATCGCGCCCTCCATGATGAGAACATGGTCAAAGGGTCGATCCGGCTGCGTCACAAAGGGCACAGCGTCGAACATGCTGAGGTTGTGGTAAGTGCCCTTGCCGTTGGGGACGCGATAACGAAACTGCGCGTATCCGTCGCCATTCAGATAGGGGATGACAAGTGCTTCACGGTGCGAGGGTTCATCTTCAATGGCTTCCAGCGGGACGTTGTAGACCTGGTGATACAGATCGAGGGTGTAGCCTAACGTCCACACATCCTGAAAGTCGGGCGGAATGCCCCGCGCCAGCCACCGATTTCGATGCTCGTCCGTCATGCCGGTGTGCAGGCTGTGCCAGAGATCCTGCTGGGCAATGCGTTCGCGCATCTTCTGGCGCTTGGCCTCTTTCTGCTGGGCAGCGGTATCGGCTTCGGCGGCACGCTGGTCGTGCATCGCCTGCAACGTATCGCGGTTGACGATCGTGCCCGTCCAGTCTTCCACGGCCTCCTTGAAACTGATGCTTGGGCGCAGGACCCGTATGAGTTCAATGCCGCTGGCCCAGTGGTCGTCTGTGCCGATGCAGCCCTTGCGGCAAAACATGCGGTTGGTGTTTTCATTGAGGGCAAAGCGATCGGTGCCGCCGCAGATGGGGCATGGCCCTTTCCAGATCGTGCCGCGTGAGGAGTTCTCCTTCTTGTTCAGCGTGACGCTCGTCAACTGCTCCACGCGCTCCTTAGCGGGCACGAGCATGGCGTCGCTGATCATGTCCTTGAATTCTTGGTCGTCCATAACTGCCTCATGGGTTCAGGTCGATAGTGTGATAGGGGTCGGGATCGACGATTCGCGCCGTCGCGGGATCGGTCCAGTACCAGTGGTCAATGGGCGCATCGCCGTCCTTTTGCTTGTTCAGGCGGAACAGTTGGGTGTAGGCGTGTACCTTCGGGTTGTACTTGCCGTTCTGGTGGCCGATCACGATGCTGTGATATTCACTGCCGGCCGCCAGGCAGCCTTTGGTGTCACGATACTTCCAGGGGCGCATGAGGCCCACCAGGAAGTCGGCGATCTGGCGGGGCGCGTTGGAGTGTTCAATGTCCCGGTCGGTGGGAATCGGATCGTCACGCGTCTCGATTTCCTGCTTGGCCTGCGCCAACAGGACCGTTTGCCACTTGTTGTGTTTCGTCATGGTCTTGATGGCGTTCATGACGTTCAGGTAGGTCAGCGTGTGGCTGTCCCCCTCGTAGCCCTTCATGTCCAACTGGTTCAGATAGTCGATAAAGACGGTGCGAACCTTGAGGCCGCGCATATCCTCGATGGCGTTGATGGCGTCCTGGATGTATCGGGGATTCAGCGGAGGTTGATGGCGGCCCGCGTAGTATGAGTCGCCGACGAAGTAGATATTGCGCCCGGCGTACTGCGCCACGTAGCCCTTAGTGCCGGCCACCTGCGCCCACTGGTCGTCGTCGAGCTCGCCGCGCTTAATCAGTTTGCGCTCAATGCCCGTTTCGATGGACATGAGGTACGTCATGGCCGATTCGATCAGCGTCTCGGCGGTGACGTAGACGCTGAGTTCCTGAACGGCCTGCTGCCTCAAATGCCGATCGTGCACATCCAGCCACTGCATGGCCCTTGAAGTCTTGTTGTGCCCAGGCATAGCGTAGGCAATCATCAAGTCGCCGGGCATGACGGGATCAACTTTGTTATCCAGCGTGCCCAGGTACGTGCGCAGCCCACGCATGGCTCCCCGACGGCGTTCCTCGATCATGGTCACGGTCGAGAAGGCCGTTTCGTCGTGGCTGTGGATCATGCTGTTGATGTCGTAGTTCGTCATTCAATACCCAGTTCTTTCAGTTTCGCCAACGCTTCGGGCCGGATCGTCATCACCGTGCCCTTCGGCAGATTCACGGCTTGCTCGATTGGCTCACTCGTGGACTTTTTCTCGGCGGATTTCCCGTTGCCCCAGTGGGATAGACGCTTGACGACGATGGCGATGATGCCGCGCCCCCATTTCCCTTCGTCGGTGGCCTTGGCCTTGCTGTCATCCACCAGCGCCATAAAGCGCGGCAGCCCGTTGCGCGTGACGAAGTTCTGAATCTCGCGGACTTCGTTGGGCGTAACCTTGGCATCGACGGCAGTTTCCAGATACCTTACGGCGGGGTCGTCGGATTTCTGGCGATTGCGCTCTTTGGCCTCTTCGTCGGCGGCCTTCTGGCGCTGATGCTTGTCCCAGAGCGGGTTATTTCGCCAGATGATGGTTGCACCACAACACGGCGTCTTTTCGTCGCTATGCGAGATAGTGTTGTTGTCCCCACACTGAGGGCAGCGGAACCTAGCTTTAGCCTTCGTCTTCGCGTTGTACTTCAAGAAGCCTTCGTGCTGCGCTAGTGTGTCGATTTCTACCGTGAAGGAAGTGTCCTCGGCAGCATTCTCTTCCCGGTCCAGCGCCTGCGGCGCAGTTTCTCCGCTGAGCGTTTTTTCTGGCTCAGCGGAATATGTGGTAGTCTCTGTGGTAGTCTCTGTTACTGGAATTGTGGTTGCACCCCATTCTCGAATGGTTTGCACCCCATTCCGGGATGGGATTGTGCTGGAGTCTTGATTTGGGCGGTACGGGTTTTTTGCCGGGAGAGCGAGTGCCGCTTCCCAAAGAGACATAAACCGCTTCTCAATGATCCTCACATGTGTTGTGGTTTCTC
>JAUQXC010000176.1 GCA_030834825.1 Thermoflexales bacterium | reverse complement strand
GAAGAAGTTTAATCCTTGATACTTTGTCGTCGATCGCAACGACGGAGTGGCTCGCCGAGAGTGGAAAGACTTTGTCCGATCTGCCTGGTGCCAAAGTGCTTGATTTTGTCACAGCAGACTCAGGCTGGGCCTACCTGAATAACGGCGTATGCTCTGGAGATACCTGTCAGGTTGAGCAGCGCCTGGTGAAAACCTCCGACGGGGGGAAAACGTGGACAGAGATGGTACTCCCCGGTTGGAATTAGGACAGGTGTAAGATCACGTCTCCAGTAAGGTAATGGCATCCCAGCCAACGCAGTGGTATCCCGTTACCATCATTAGCTTGTTCGAAAAGAGGCCCGGCCAGGTTCATACCAACCTGGCCGGGCTTTCTCCTATCCGACGATCGGCATGTAGAGATCGAACTGCGCCTTCTCCCAGTCACCCCCCGGCGGGGTGATCAGTTCCTCCAGCCACTGATGCTGGCCCATGCGATACTGGCTCGCTTCGCGCCAGACCACCAACTTCTGCCAGGTGGCATAGATGTTCTGCACGCCCTCACAGCGCGTCACCGCGTAACGTCCGCCGGGGAATTCCTTGATCTTGATCGGGTCTGCGATCTGAACGGAAGCCGCGACCGTGATCCATTGTTCGTACCCGTAGTTCGGACTGCCGGGTGCGGGATCAGGATGGTTGTAACCGAAGAAGCGATGCGGCTGGCGCAACAACCCGATCGGCTCGGCCCACTTCAACAGCGTGTCCCAGGCGATCCCCTCGGGTTCCGGGCCGAACCCGAACGCGCCCGCGCAGCGCAGCGGTTCCAGATCAACGATACGAACTTGCAGCTCAGTCATGGGCTTGGCTCCTGGTGTTTTTCCTGGCCGTACTGCCACAGCAGGTAAGCCAGAAACATGGTACTCAGATCGTTCATGTTTTCCTCCGTGAAGTTAATGATAAGTTGCTGCTTGATGCCACGTCATGCCCGAGTGCTGGAATCGGGCATCCAGAACATCATGCAGTTCGGTCACTGGACTCCCGCCTACAGCACGCGGGAGTGATGTTGTCCGTCAGCGTTTATGGCCACATCTTACAGCACCATCACTGACATCTGCTGTCAGGGATTTGTGATAAGATGCGATTGATCTTTAGCAAACGTCATTGCGAGGCGCTTCTGCCCGCGCCGAAGCAATCTCCAAGCCCAAAAACGGGATTGCTTCGCTTCGCTCGCAATGACGAAAGGAGGATCATGCGGGCCGATCGCTTACTCTCTTTATTGATGCTGTTGCAAGCTCGTGGCCGGCTGACGGCGCAGGAATTAGCGCGCGAGTTGGAAGTATCCGAGCGCACGATCTATCGCGACATCAATGCGTTGAGCGCCAGCGGTGTGCCGGTCTATGCTGAGTCCGGCCCCGGCGGCGGCTGCGCGCTGCTTGACAGTTACCGCACCAACCTCACCGGTCTCACCACCGATGAGGCCCGCGCGCTGTTCATGCTCAGCATTCCGGCACCGCTCGACCAACTGGGTGTGACGCAGGAATTGAAAGTGGCGCTGCTGAAACTCGCGGCGGCGCTGCCTGAAGCGCGGCGGCACGATGAAGCGCGCGTTCGCCAGCGTGTCCACCTCGATTCGACGCGCTGGTTCCAGGAAGAAGAAGCGGCGCCGCAGCTGCAGCTGATCTATCGGGCGGTGTGGGACGATCGGAAGGTGGCCATCACGCTGCGCGTGCAGTTTGCGGCGTTCCTCGACGCCCAGATCGAGCAGGTGATTGCGCCATATGGACTGGTCTCGAAGGCGGGCGTGTGGTCCATTGTCGCGGCGCGCGACGATCGCTTGCGCGTGTATCGCGCGGCGGACGTGATCGCGGCGCGTTTGCTGGACGAGACGTTCATGCGCTCCGCGGACTTCGATCTGGTGGAGTTCTGGCAGAAGTGGTGCGACGGCGTGGAGCAGAACCGTCTGCACTATGAGGTGCGGTTACGCCTCGCGCCGCATTTTGTGCCGCACGCTCACCACTACCTGGGCGAACCCGTGCGCGCAGCGATCGAACAGGCTGCACCTGACGAACAAGGGCGCGTTCAGATCGGTGTGTCGTTTGAATCACTGGAAGAGGCCCGCGCGCGTTGTTTGAGTCTGGGCTATGCGGTCGAGGTGCTGGAACCGGAGGCGTTACGGCGCAGCGTGCTCGATTACGCCGAACAAATTTGCAAAGTATACAAATAACCTCCCGGAAGTCCTTGCGAGACGTCTCCGGGAGGCTTAAGACCCCATCGGGTTGTGCTACTTGATGACGAGCGGTAGATAGATGAAGTTATCCGGTACTTTAGTCGGCGTCACCGTCGGCGTGTTGGTTTTTGTCGCTGTCGGAGACGGCGTATAGGTATTCGTCCAGGTCGGCGGAGGAGTGCGCGTCGGCGTCCGCGTTGGCGTATTGGTGTGTGTCGCTGTCGGCGTGTCCGTAAAAGTAGGCGTTGGTGTCGCTTCAGTCGATGTGGGCGTCGGTGTATTGGTAGGCGTTGGTGTCAGTGTCACTGTTCTTGTGGGCGTCCGCGTGGGCGTCCGTGTCGGCGTCCGCGTTGGTGTTTGCGTCGGCGTCCTTGTTACTGTTCGCGTGGGCGTTCGCGTCGGCGTCCGTGTCGGGGTGTTCGTCGGTGTCCATGTCGGCGTTGGCGTTAGCGTGTCGTCCACAGCAGTAACAAAGAGCGTGATGGATGAAGCCGGGAACGTGGCGGTAAAGCTGTTGGCTGTGATGATTTGATTCGCCAGCTGCTCAATGGTCTCGAGATTAGCCGCGCTGTAACGATAGACGGCAGCACGGGTGAAAGGGTCACTGCTGGTAATAGTAATGGAACTGGTGAGGGACTGATCGAGCGACTTGTTGATGACGATGATGGTCAGCGCGTTATCGCTGCTGCGGCGGGCGGCATAGATGGCGATCTGACTTTGATCGGCGCTGGTCGCCTGCACGCTTGTCTCGCCGAAGGTGTGGTGCTGGCCGTCGTAGTTGCGATACAGGCGGAAGGCATAAGCGCCGGGTTGATCGCTGGTCGGCGGCCCCCAGAGCGTGGCGAGGTCGAGGCCCTCGCGACCGAAGATGCCCAGTACGTCGGCCTGTGCCACCGCGCCGTTAATGTGGCCCAACGCGCCCCAGTTATATTCGGTGACGGCCAATTTAGTGCCGGTGTAGTTGGCGGTAACCCATTGTTTCATGCGCGGAATGAGCTTGACGATGCCGCCTTCCCAGCTGGAACCCCCGATCCAACTCTCATCGACGTAGGTGGGATCCCACAACGCTCGGGTGGAGCGCAGCCGCAAGGCCTGGGTGGCAGCGCTGCCTGGATCCTCTGAATAGATGTCATCGCCCTGCGGATAGATGTGTAGATCGAGATAGTCCAGCAGTCGCACGCCATGAGCCTGTTCATACGCTTTCATCTGCTGCAAGTACCACGGCGTGAAGGCGACGCTGCCGTGCGCGATATAGTCGACCCCGCTGCTGCTGCAATCATCCAACGCCGAGAAGAAGTAGGCACACCAACCCCACAGGACCGGGCCGAGGGTTTTGGCGGTGGGATCGGCTTGCTTGATGGCGGCGGCATAGGCGTAGGTCTTGTCGCGCAGTTCGTCGTAGGTGGTGGGAGCGGGATGCACGTCACGATGGGTGCTGTTCCACAACATTGGTTCGTTGTCGAGGTTGTAGAACAAGACGCCGCCGTTGGCCGCCGTGTTGTAGCGGCTTTCAAGGTGATTGATCCAGCTGATCACAAAGGTGGTGGTGATGGCGGTGCTGGTGTCAGTCGGATCATTACCGGTAATATTGCCACTGGTGTTCACGCCGCTGCCGCAATCGGTGTCCCAGGGATCGACCGGGTCCAGCCAGGGTTGATCGGGTGGTGTGATTTGTGGCCCGTATTTGCTGACTTTGAAGCCGCAATCGTAGGGATGATTCTCGAGACGGCGCTTGGGTGTCCAACCAATGAGGGGCATCGTTAAGATCGTCTCCGTGCCCGTGCGCCGATCTTGATCCACAAATTGATTGGTCGAGGAGCCGGCGGGCAAAGGACCGGCGTTATCCTCGGGGATGTTTTCATAGTACCAGTCACTGCCGACGTTGTGCACGTTGAGCTGCCAGTTGTAGCGTGAAGTACTGTTGCCACCCCAGCGCCGCACGGGCAGATTGAGATCAGCGGCCAGATCTTCGTCGGCGAAGTTCATGCCGTAGATGTAGGGGCTGATCGGATGGTGATCGGCCTGAGTGTTGACGCTGAGCGCGGGGCCGAGGCCGGGTGGCAACGGCGTGGGCGTGGGTAGACCGGTGTTGACGAATTGAATGTCGTCGAGATAGAAGATCGGCTGGGCGTTATTGGTGTTATTCCAGAAGGCGACGACGCCGGCTGAGGTAGGGCTGCCCAACTGGCTGAGTGGAATATCGATCTGCTGCCAGGTGTTCGCTGACGGCGTGATGATTTGCTCATCGCCGCCCAGGTTGACAAATACTTGTTGCCCACCGGTAACGCCACCATGAATCCAAAAGCGCAGCGTGTCATAAGCGCTCAGATCAACCTCGGGTTGATGACCGAATTGCAGACCGCCCCAGCCGTCGGTAAAAGTCACGGCAATGGAGTAGCTGCCATCATGCACCGGATTGGTATTGTTCAAGTTCACCGTAACAGGATCCCATGACCAGTCCTGCCAACTGTTGGCGAGCGCCTCAGCGTAAATGATGTGCGGTGTGGGTGCCTGGCTCTGCACGATACCGGCGTTGAACATCCAGCCGAGCGAGAGGCCCAGGCCGATGAGGACGACGATTAATGACCAACGAACAAAAGCGCGCATGGTATCACCTCGTCAAAAAGGATTTCTGGAAAAAGTTGCGTTCATGGTCGGGCATTATGAACCATCGTCTCCTTTCTTCGTCATACTTCCTGCTCGATTGACGTCAACAGGCTATGTTCACTTGCGCATGAGCGGCAGGAACACATATTTATCCTGCCATGTCTCGGCTATGGTAACGAACAACGTGATGGACGAAGCCGGGAAGGTGGCGCTAAAGCCACTGGGGCCGATCGCTTGATCGGCTTGCCGCTGGATCGCGTTGAGGTTGGCGGCGCTGTAACGATAGACGGCGGCGTGCGTGATTGGATTGGTGCTGGTCAACGCGATCGAACTGGTGAGGGTTTGTGTGAGCGACTTGTTGATGACCATGATGGTTAGCGCGTTGTTGCTGCTGCGTGCCGCGTAGATGGCGACTTTGCCTTGATCGGCGCTGGTGGCACGCACGCTTGTCTCGCCGAAGGTGTGGTGCTGGCCGTCGTAGTTGCGATACAGGCGGAAGGCAAACGCGCCGGGTTGATCGCTGGTCGGCGGCCCCCAGAGCGTGGCGAGATCGAGACCCTCGCGACCGAAGATGCCCAGCACGTCGGCCTGTGCCACCGCGCCGTTAATGTGGCCCAACGCGCCCCAGTTATATTCGGTGATGGCCAATTTAGTGCCGGTGTAGTTGGCTGTGACCCACTGCTTCATGCGGGGGATAAGCTTGACGATGCCGCTTTCCCAGCCGGAACCGCCGATCCAACTTTCGTCGACGTAGGTGGGATCCCACAACGCTCGGGTGGAGCGCAGCCGCAAGGCCTGAGTGGCGGCATTGCCCGCACTCTCTGAATAGATGTCATCGCCCTGCGGATAGATGTGTAGATCGAGATAGTCCAGCAGTCGCACGCCATGAGCCTGCTCGTAGGCCCGCATTTGCTGCAAGTACCACGGCGTGAAGGCCAGGTTGCCGTGCGAGGTATAATCGGCGCCGCTGCTGCTGCAATCGTCCAAGGCCGAGAAGAAG
>JAUQXC010000175.1 GCA_030834825.1 Thermoflexales bacterium | reverse complement strand
CCAGCGCGGCCACCAACCCGAGCGCGATGATCACGCGTTGCAACGCGCGGCGACGCAGGAGGCGTTGCGCTTCAGGGGTTTGCACCAGTTGTTGTTGGGCGTGCGCTTCAGCGGTTTGATTCACCCGGTCGCCTCGGTTAGCGGGATGATCACATGGATGGCTTTATGAACCAGCTGCACTTCGACCGGCGTGTGGCCAATCACTTCGCCATCCGCCTGGACCAACCGGGAATGATCGGCTTCAATCCGAACGCTGCGCGTGGCCGCCAGGTGAGATAACTTCGCTGCCGATCGGCCCGGGCGGCGAAACAAATCCCAGATCAGTCGCACGTAATCGCGCAGGGTTTGCGCCCTGATAATGTAGACTTCCAGCTGACCGTCGGCGAGTGTGTCTGGCGCGCCGAAGAGAAAAGGCGGCTTCACGAGCAAAGTGGTGGTGGAAATCATCACCTCGGCCGCGCGGACCGATCGGGCGCGGCCATCGAGCGTTATGGTGTACCGCTGCAATTGAAAGATACGCGATCGTTTGATCATCGCCAGCACATAGGCCAGACGTCCAAACACCTTCTTGTGCTCCGACTTAGTGTCACTCATCATCTGCGGACTAATTCCCACACTGACATTGGAGAAGAAATAGCGCTGGCCCACTTTCAGTGTGTCCACTTCCATGACGTCGTGATCAGTTACCAGCAGTTCCATGGCTTCGTCCAGTTTCAACGGAATCAACAGCGCGCGCGCCAGAGCGTTGCCCGTGCCCACGGGCAGAATGCCCAATGGAACGGAACTATTGACCAGACCATTTGCAACACCGATCAGCGTCCCATCGCCGCCGGCCGCGACCACGAGATCGGCACCCCGATCACAGGCCGCCCGGCAGATCGCTGCGACATCCTCATCCTGCTCTCCCGTCGTCTCATAGATTTCGGGAGTCCATTGGGGCGGCGTGAAATGCTGCGTCAACGCCGCGCGAATCTCATCGGCCTGGTCTTCTTTCCCGGCCTTAGGATTGAAAACCACCAGGACTTTTTGATTGGCATTAGCCATCGACGAACCTGCTTTCTCCGAATAGATCGTGCAGACCTGCCTTCCCGCATGATCGGCACTTTAAGCGCCAGCGAGTTAAGGAATTGACGACCACAACTTACGATCTGGCCAGGTTGCGTGCGTAACTTAGTTCGCGTCTTCGGCGCTGCGGATCAGCCGTCGAAGTCGTAGGTGAGCGGCAGGGAATACCGGGGCTGGTTCCGGGACAAGAGCGAACGGCCTTTACCCTGGAGGCCACGCAACTCGCCAGTGCCAGAACCGGGCACGACAAAATAGGTGGCTTGAGTCGTATGACCATCATCGGTACCCGTATGCTGCAATACGAAACTGCCCGCGCGATCGCCTATCCGCCCGATGATGTGTTCTTGGCCCACAAAGTTGGCCGAGCCGTTGCCCGGGTAGAACATCAAATATTCCAGTGTACCTACGCCCTCGATATCCCCGTGGATCGCGGCAATCACTTTGGCCCGCGTCAGCTTTGCTCCGCCTTCAAGTTCGAGATAAGGCTTTTCGTCCCAGGTTGTTATCTCAAAGGTCGCCTTCGCTCTTGTTTGCTGAGTTGTATTCATGTCGCATGTCTCCTTAGTTGAGTTGAGTCACCTAACATCGTTTGCTACGGGTGTTGCGATCTGCGGCAAAACTCAGAGTTGATCGGCCGCCCAGCGCACCGCCTCCGCCATCGTCGGATACGGTAGCATCGCTGCGCCGATCATCTTGACCGTCAAACCGAAGCGCATTGCATACACGAGCGGCGCAATCAGATCCCCTGCGTTCGCACCAAGGATATGTCCCCCCAGCACTTTGCCCGCGGCATCCGCCAGGATTTTTACGCAACCGACGGTCTGATGGGTGGCGATCGCCCGATCGAGCTTGTTGAAGGCCGCACACCCCACACGGTATTCGATCTTTTTCGCTTGCAAGTCCGCCTCTGATGCGCCGACTCGCGCCAGTTCGGGATCGGTAAATGTCACCCACGGAATGACGCGATCATCAAACGCTTGCGGCGTTGGATCAAACAGGTTATGCACGACCAGCAGGCCCTGATCGTGTGCGACATGGGTGAATTGATACGGGCTGGTGATGTCGCCAGCAGCCCAAATGTGCGGCACATTCGTGCGCAAGGTCGCGTCGGTCGTGATACCATCGTCCGTATATAGCACACCGGCTGCCTCCAGATTGAGCTGGTCCAAGGCAGGTCGCCGCCCGACGGCCACCAATAGCTGATCGGCTACCAGCTCTTCATCGCTGCCTGCTTGACAATGGACGTGAATTCGTTTGCCGCGCGTATCGATCTCGCCACAGCGCATCTCCGCGCCAAATTCCAACCGGATACCTTCAGCGGTGAGCTGTTCACACAGCGCTTGCGCTAACTCGTGATCTTCGTGCGGTAATGGCTGCCTCTCACGCTCGAGCACCGTCACCTGCACGCCGAAGCGATTGAACATCTGCGCGAATTCCAGGCCGATGGGTCCCCCGCCGATCACGACGAGCCGGTTTGGTAGTTCAGGCAGTGATACGGCTTGTTCGTTCGTGATGTAGCCAGCGGCTGACAAACCCTCAATCTCCGGAATGAACGGCACGGTGCCCGTCGTGATGAGGCATCGTTCGCCCTGCAAGGTCTGGCCGTTCACGGTGATCGTATGCGGCGAACTGAAGGCTGCTTCGCCCATGAACAGCTCGACGTTTTGCGCTGCGATGCCTGCGCGGGCCTGTTCGGGTGTGCCGCCCCGAATGGTTTCCACCACTTGCCGGACACGCGCCTGCACTGCGGCCCAATCCGCTTCGGCTTGAGGGATGCGCAAACCCAACGCGGCGGCGTGGTGGGCCTGGTAAAGCATCGCGGCAGTATGCAGCAAGGTCTTGGTTGGATCACAACCATAGTTGAGACACGTACCGCCGAGTTTGTCACGCTCGATCAACGCGACCCGTTTGCCCAGCTTGGCTGCGGCGGTGGCAGCGGTGCTGCCCGCGCCACCCGCGCCGATCACAATGAGGTCATAGTCGTTGGTGGCCATTGTTTCCTCCGTGAAACACAGGCGGTGAATCTCGTTTGAATCTTGCTGCTCTAGCTGCGCCGATAAGCAACGTGCGACCGACACGCGCAATATGCAGCATGATAGGCGTTTTACGCGCCAATGACTGTCAGTCGCAGACTGAATATGGTGTCAGTGTTTGGACTACACAGCCGGGCCAATTGCGTCCAGAGAAGATCTATCGGCTCAAACTCAGATCGGCGGTTCGTCACTGTAGTCCAAACACTGACAGGCTCCTGCGTCTAATGCTGACAACTTTTTCAGCCGTGTGCTGATAATCACTGACGCGTGAAGTGGCTATCATGTTTGAACCCAAGTGGGCGATCATTACCTGACGGATGGGATGGCGGGTTATGGGCTAGGCGTGGCCTGGTCGAGGTGTGGCGCTATCGGCCCGTGGTGACTCAAAAAGTGGTGGAGACCTTGACGGTGTTTGATCAGGCACTCAACACCACTCACGATGGTCTCGCGATCGTTGGTCAGGTGGTGCAGACCACCACCGTGGACATCGCTGCGCTGCAGACGACGACCCAGGCGCTGGCTCAAGCGATCCATGATACGAGCCCCATGCGCGATTCCTTGACCCGCCTGACCAGCACAGACTTTCCGGCTGCCGTAGCTGCTACCCAGACCTCGCTGGCCTCGGCTCAAAGCAGCGCCTGCCTCATTGATAATGTGCTGGCGACATTGAGCAACACGCCCTTTTTGTCGGTAGGCGCCTACCAACCCGCTGTTCCGTTACACACCGCCCTGGCGCAGGTTTCAGATAGATTGAACACACTCACCCCAGCGCTGGCAACGATTAACTCCAGCCTGGTGGAAGGCCAGACGAATCTGGGCGTTATGGAAATTGAGCTAAACAAGATATCTAAGACCACCAACGGGATCAGCACCGCACTCGGCACTGGGCGCATCTTTTACCAATCGAACAAAAAAGGTTGATTCGGTTAGTTCTCGAATCAACCTTCTTGCGAGGCGACGCAGTTGTCGGCTATCAGCCTACTTCAGCGCCCTTGCCTCTATTATGGAATGCTACTGTTGTAACTGTGGACCCGACGGGTGACAGGCCTTCAAAGCCGTCTTCGCTGACATCTGCCACACACATGGCACTACACCACACAAGGCGGCACACGCCTGCGCTGCGTAGGGGGTGGCAGTCTATCCCGGCCCAGGATCCAGTCATCAAACTCCTCAGCCGGACTTTACCCACGAATTCGATGTCATCCAGCGCAACACAAACCATTTGACGATCTGCGTCAACTTCACGATCCCTCTGTATGTGTGTCAAAAAGTATGGCAGGGCCGCTTCCTCTTTTCTCCCTGACACTGAAGTTATCGCGCGCGGCTTGAAGTGGAGAATCGTCTAAACACAGCCGCCGGTCGAGCAGCCGTGCGTGCGCCTGCATGGATGTGCTTATTTGATGGAAATGTGGCACTCATGGAGCGGTTTTACACACGGAGGTTGGGGAGTTTGTGGTCGGTTGGAGTCAAGCGACAACTGTCAGGCAAGATGGGTGACAACCGGCCTGAGCTGCACAAAATCATGGCGAAACAAGTACAAATGCGTATTCCCTATTCAATCGATTTGGCGTAAACTAAGAGGCATCTATGAGGAAAGCTCCCCGAGCGTGCTACTACACGCTATCGGGGACATATGTCACGTGGTCGAATCGCATCAATGGTGAGAGTGCAACACACCTTGACCCGTTGGCATGGATTCGAGCCAACCGCTTGTTCTTTGGACACAATGGAGGCCATGATACCGATCACTCAAGCAGATGTCGCCCCCACCATGGAGCGCGCCGCTGCGGCTTTCCTCGATCAACTGCGCCGCCTCGTGCTGGACGAAACGATCACGGCTAAACGGCAATTGCTGGAACTGTGGAGTCAGCCCCTTCACACGCGGGTTGCTCAAGGCCATGCCATTGAGGGTTTGCGCATCGTCAATGTCGGGCACAACGGCCTGATTGAATTAGCGTGCGACCGCAACACCTCACGCTTTCGTGAAGGTGACATCCTCTGCCTGAATCAGGGCAACCCGTATTTCCAACCCCGCTTCACCGTTACTCTGGAAGAAGATGACGAGACGCACCTGGTCGTGTCGGCTTTTGATCTCATGTTTGACTGGGCCGAGGTCTTTCGTCAGGATACCGGCTGGATCTTGGATGAGGATCAACTCGATCTGAGTCAGTTCTATCTTGACGCACTCAAGCATGCTGGTGATTCGCTGATTGGGCGAGAGCGTATTCTGCCGCTGCTCATGGGACGTACGCGCCCCACGATCGAGATGGCCCGTTACGATCGTGGTCTGTCATTGGCCGAGGAGTTTAGGTTGAACGCCATGCAAAGCGAGGCCTTTGCTTCAGCGTATGCAGCGAGCCTGACCTACCTCATTCAAGGGCCGCCGGGCACGGGCAAAACGATCGTGCTGGCACGCCTGGCACAAGCCTTGGCCGAAGAGGGCGAGCGCGTATTTGTCGCGTCGTTCACTCATCGGGCGATCAACAATGCGCTCAATAAACTCGCTCAGGCCGCTCCCGACGTGCCAGCGGTCAAGATCGGCGAACCCACGCGCGCTGATGGTCTGTTGGTCGAGAACTACGGGTCCTTTGCCGATTCGCCGCTAAAGGACCTGAGTGGCGGCTATGTCATCGGCGCGACACCGTTTGCCGCGCGCAGTTCGCGGCTGGGCGGCATAGAATTTGAAACCGCGATCTTCGACGAGGCCAGTCAGATCACACTGCCGCTGGCCATGATGGGCATGCTCTCAGCCAAGCGCTACATCTTCATCGGCGATCAGCAGCAACTGCCGCCGGTCTTGCGGACCAAGCATCACGCTGAAGCATTAGCCACATCCGTGTTCACGCGGTTAGTCGACCGCGGTTTTGATACGATGCTGACCGACACCTATCGGTTAAGCACCGAACTGGCAGATTGGCCCAGCCGTCGTTTTTATCAGGGCAACCTCAAGCCGGTGGCGGAAGCACAGCAGCGCCGCCTGCGCTATGACATCATCCCCGAGCGCTTGACGCGCATCCTCGATCCCGAACGTCCCAAAGTCTTTGTCGATCTGCAACATCGCAATACGACCACGCGCAGTCACACAGAAGCCGATCTGGTCGCGGATCTCATTCTGCAAGCCATCCGGTGTGGAGTGCCGCCCAGTGAGATCGGCGTGGTCACACCCTATCGCGCCCAGGCGCGTGAGATCCGCAATCTCCTCTGGGCGGTGATTTCCGATCTGGAACTGCGCCGGGAGATCGTCATCGATACCGTAGAACGCATGCAAGGTCAGGAACGCGATCTGATCCTCTTTTCGCTGGCGACCTCCAGACCAGCCTTTGCCCAGCAACTGGCCGAGTTCTTCTTCCAACCGGAACGGCTCAACGTCGCCATCACCCGCGCCCGCAAGAAACTGATCATCGTCGGCAGCAGCCACGTGCTGAGTGTGACGTCATTCGAGCCGGAGATTACCGAAGCCGTGGACCTCTTGCGTGATTTGCTCAGCACGTGTGTCACGTTGACACCCGATTATGTGACTTGATCGCTTATGGCACAGATCCTACCGGATGCGCCGCTCGCCACCAGTTCGCCCGGGGTGGGCAAGGTCTATCGCTTGCTCAAGCACCTGCCGGATACGGCCTATGCTGTGTGGCAGCGCCTGGGCCTGCAAAATGATCCCGGTCCGGACTTCTGGGTGCTGCGCGAGGATCGGCGTGGTGTGCTGTTCAAGGTTTCGACGGCGACACCGGCTGATGTGCGCGACATGGTGCAGGCGAGTCTCTTCCCGTCCGATCAGTCAGCCGCCCCAGTCGGGGTGGCCGAGCACCAGGCACTGCGACAGTTTGCCTTGTCCGTATCGACTGTGCAAGCGCTCGCTCTGTTTCGACACTTGCCGGCGATCGTGGTGTTCCCCAATCTCAGCACACGCGAACTCGATACGGTGCGAACCGCCTTACCTCCAGGCATGACCTGGTGGGGCAAAGAACGTCTGGCTGCCGAGCTGTTTGAGTCTGCGCTGGCCGAATGTCTCGGCACTCCTCTGCCAGCCGAGATGATTACCGCGTTGCGCAGGGCCTTTACACCGGAAGTGATCATTCCGCCGTCGTTCACGGTGCGCAAGCCGATCGAGCGCAACACCGCACCGCAACTGACTGAGTATCTGCTCGACTATCTGCAGGAGCGAGTGCTCAAATCCGATCTCGATCTATCGGATGAAGCCCAAACAGCCGCTGGCGAGTTTGGCCTGCGCCTGGTGAACGGCGTGGCGGGCAGCGGTAAATCGCTCATCGTCGTGTATCGTGCACACTTGTTGCATCGTCTCTATCCAGACAAATCCATTCTGGTTCTCACGCACAATCGCCCGCTTATCCGCGACCTCGAGGCGCGCTATCAGCTTTTGAACTCGAACGGTCACCAGGTGGAGATGCGAACCTTCCTGGCGTGGTGCCGTCATCACTGGCCGCGTGGTGAAGCCTGGCATGATCCGATCGGCCTTAGCCGGCGCGAGCGGTTGATTGAGCAGGTCTGGTACACCTCTCTCGCCGACACAGCCATCTCGGCGCATCTGCTACAGGACGAAATCGACTGGTTCAAGGATCGGCTCTTATTCACGCGAGAGGAGTACCTGAACGCCGATCGCACCGGGCGCGGCTTTGCGTTGAACGAAGCGCTGCGCCATCGCATCTTCGACGCGTTGGAAGCGTATCAGCGCGAGTTGGAACCTCGCCAGCAGGTGGATTGGAGCGACATTCCACGGCGCCTGTGGCACTTTATTCATGAAGGACGCCTGTCGCCACCGGTCTACGACGTCGTGCTGGTGGACGAAGCGCAGTTCTTCGCCCCGATCTGGTTCGAGATCATCAAGCGCATTGTGAAACCGGGCGTGGGGCATTTGTTCCTGGCGGCGGATCCCACGCAGGGTTTCCTCAAGCGCGGGCAGTCATGGCGCGCCAGCGGGCTGGAAGTGCGCGGCCGCACTCACAAGCTGGAGAAGAGTTACCGCACCACGCGCGAAATTCTGAACTTCGCGACGCTGCTGTATCGCACACGCCTGCCGGAATATGATGAAGATATCGTGGCGCCGGACCTGCTCGATATGCCTAAGGGCGCCACGCCCGTCATCATCCCGCTAACCAGCGAGCAAGACGAAGTGACGCGCGTGGTGAACGAAGTTCGCGAACTCTTTAAGGCCGGGATCAGGCCCGGCGATATTCTCATTATCCATGCCGAATGGCAGGGAGTTGATCGCTTGTTGGCGCGGCTGCGGCATGAGCTTGGTCCGCGGGCGGCTGCTGATCCGAAAGAGACGCGCCAGGGCAATCACATTCGCGTTTGCACGCTCAACGCCGCGACCGGCTTAGAAAGTCCCATCGTGCTTCTGTGCGGTGTGCAGGGGTTATACGAGCAAGAGCAGAGTATCCGCCTGTCGGACGACGAGCGCGCCGAGTTGATCCGCGACAACACGCGCAAGTTATATATGGCGATTACGCGTGCCGGGCGGCGGTTGGTGCTGACGTACGTGGGCGAGCTGCCGGCCTTCTTTCAGGGAGCAGCCCAGGTGATCAGCGCTTGAGCCAAAGCCGACCCCCCGATCACGGCGAGCGGCGCAGTCATTCTGCTGGATTGCCTCGGGGATTGTGCGGGATCGGTCGCGGCCTGCTCAGGCCGATCGAGCCACAGACCAAATTGGTGGTAAACGCACTATAGCGCTCCGTCCGAGATCCGAAGAACATTGACAGACGCTCAGCTGCCGTCGCGACAAGATAGCGCCATGCTGGGGGGAAGTTGTTCTGCGCTACAAACCATCGGCTGGAAAGGCTTGTGAGATGAAACTGCGTTGGATCGGGTTGGCTTGGTTACTCATCGGCCTGCTGGTTTCAACAGCGTGGGTGGGGCCTCCCATCAGTCCCCAGTCACCAACCCTCTTGCTCGATGAAGCCCAGACCGTCTACCTGGGCAATCTCGCGCGCCGAGCCAACGGTGTGCCGCCACTTCGCTGGAACAAACAACTCACGGATGCCGCCCGTTGGTTCTCCTGGGATTCAGTGGAAAATCGCCCTAATTCATTCTGCGGCCATCAAGATACGCAAGGCCACTGGCCTGACTACCGTGCGCGAGCTTTCGGTTATCTGGGTGGTGCCGGAGCCGAGAATGCGTTCTGCGGCTATGTTACGCCTGACCAAGCCATTGATGGCTGGCTGAACAGCCCCGGTCACCGCGCCAATCTGCTTGATCCTAACTCACGCGAGATCGGGTTGGGCTATTATTGGCGTGATGCTGACGGGCGCGGCTATGTAACGCAAGACTTCGGCCATGATCCCGCTTATCCGCCGGTCATCATCGAGAATGAAGCGATCTCGACGACCACACCAGCCGTTAATCTCTACCTCTACGATCGCGAAACCGAGGGCGGCTTTGCCGGGCTCAGTCCGACTACACAGCTACAGATCAGCAACGAGGCTTGCTTCACGAATGCGAGTTGGCAGGCTTACACCGCCGAAAAGCCCTGGACCTTGAGCAGCGGCACCGGTTGGCGCTCGGTCTACGTCAAAACCCGTGACGTCTTCAGCCGCACCTCGACCGTGAGCGATACGATCTATCTGGGCGCCGATGTGCCGATCGAGCAAGGGGGGGATACGCCGTTGGCTTCGACCCGCGCTCGCGTGACGTTGTACGGGTTGGATGGCGGCGGTTTGCCATTGATGCAGTTCAGCCTCGGTTGGCTGGCCGATGATACATTCTCCACCTTCGGATTGTTGTGGGGCAACGGCCAGCGCGTTAACGATGCGACCGCTTGGGGCGGGACGGCTTATCGGTTGACTTATTCGCCGACGATGGAATCCTCCGCCTGGGTATGGGATACCACTTTCATCAAAGATGTGCCGTTGGTGGCTTACGTCCGCTTGAAAGTGAGCGACAACTCCTCGACCTCAGAAGTGGCGCGCTTTTCAGCGCCGGGCGGCAGCACGCTGAGTTTGAAGGGTATCGATTTCGCCACACCCGATCAGTATCAAGCGTTTCCACTGCCCTTCACGTTCAACTCCAGCGAGACGTTTTTGATCTTCCAGTTCTGGCGCAGCGGCCTCGCAGATGTATATGTCGATGCCGTATCGATCTTCACGACTCCACAGCCCGTCACCTCAACCACGACATGGCAAGTTCCCGGCGGCAACTATCGCGGGCAAGGGGTATGGGTGCGCTACACGAACGGGAGTAATCAGTTTTCGTCGATCGCCGAAGCGCCGGTGACGCCGGCCCCGGCGCTAAGTGCTGCGCCGATTGCTTTGACCTTTCTGGCTGGCGTAAGCGAAGGCGATCCCACACCACAAACCATCTATGTTAGTCGCGTGGGCTGCACGCCTTTCACCTGGCAAGTGAGTGATGATGCGACCTGGCTCCAGACACAGGCCGACGGCGATATGCTCACCGCTCATGTCGACAAGACGGGCCTTAACATTGGCACGTACACAGCGACGCTAACGATTCAAGCGACGGGCGTTAGTGGCGTCGCGCCCGTGCAGGTGCCAGTGACGTTGCTGGTGGTGGATCAGGTACAGCAAGTATTTTTGCCGATGATGTTGCGGTAAACCACGCGGCGGCGTGCTGTCAGTCAGGGTAGGCAGCACTTTGGAGATGAGACCTTCGTTTGTCAATGGGGCCGACTGTGTGATCCTTGTACCGGCGGAACTGCGCCGCGAGATTGCCGAGGAGATACGGCAGGCCGCCAAGAATTATGCTGACAAGTGAACCGGGTTAGTCAGGCTTGTGACTGATGCGCACCCGACCGGGTTGCACCACGACGAATGCGCCCGAGAGTTTTTCACCCTGATCTTGTACCAGTTTCAGAATGACTGACGCCAGAGTGTGGCGGAGCTGGCCGGGAAAGCGAATGAGGATTACGCCAGGGGAGTCAACGTGGCTGGCGAAGACCAGCCAGCCAAAATCTTTATCTTCCGTGATCAGAAGGCGTTGTTCGTGGCTGGCCTGCTCGATCAAATCACGGTCGATTGACCGAATCATGATTTCGCTGACCGCAAGTACATCAAAGCCCGCCGCACGCAGGGCGCGCACGACAGCGAAGTCGCAACTTTCGTCGGCCAGAAAACGGAGCGTGCGCATCAGGCTGGCTGCAGGACAATGGTTTCGTGGGCCAGCGTGTCCGCCGCATAAGCCAGTGCGGCCTGGATGTCGGCGCGGGTCAGACGCGGATAGGCGTCCAGCAAATCGGCTTCGGTAGCATCTTCGCTGAGTTTGCGGAGCAGCAGTTCAACCGGCAAGCGTGTGCCGCGAATGACCGGTTTGCCCAACATGACATCAGGGTTGATTTCGATACGATTGGTGGTCATGCACTCACCTCCAAGTTCAGAAGTATTATACCTGATTGGCGCGCGGCAGCGGAAGCGAAGAATTACGCGGCGTGATCGTCATCGATCAATTCGAGGAACTGTTCACGCAGTCAAACGCCCAGCCGCGCGACGCGCTGTTCAATCTGCTCACACATCTGCCGCCGTTCCGCTCGACGCGCACGCACATTATCGCCACGGTGCGGGCTGATTACCTGCCGGAATTGTTTGCACTGCCTGAGTTGTACGAGATCGCCAAGCGCGGTATCGATCTGCGCGCGATGAGCGTGGACGAATTGCGTGAAGCCACTCAACAGCCGCTGCGAGCGACGTACCCCGACAAGGACAAACGCTTTCAACCTGAATTGGTCGAACGGCTCGCGCAAGATGCCGTTGAAAACGCGGCCTATCTGCCGTTGCTGCAAGTGACACTGGAAGAAATCTGGCGCAGAGGCAAGTTGACGCTTGGAGCATATACCAACTTAGCCGATGCGATCAAGCAGCGCGCCGATAAGGTATTAGAGTTTCAAGACTTTGCTGCTGCTCAGCCAAGTCAACCACGTTCCCCGGAAGAACAAGCTGCACTCTTGAACCTGTGCCTCGATCTGGTCGATGTCTCGCTGGATGACGAAGCGCGCCGCGATGTGCGCCGCCGCCGTTCGAAAAGCGAACTTATCAGCAGTGCGCCCGAGCGAGTGCAGCTAATTAATGCCTTGACGCAAGCACGGCTGCTGAGTGTTAGTACCGCATACGGCAGACACGCTCACGCTGAAGTTAACCTGATCCACGAGACTTTGCTATCCAACTGGGATCGCTTGCAACAGGCAATTGCCGAACGGCGCCACGAACTGCGCCAGCGTGTTCGCTTTGAGCAGCAGTTGAAGGAGTGGATTGGGCAAGATCGTGCCGATGGCTATTTGTTAACCGGGGTGCATCTTGCCGAGGCCCGTGAATTGGCCAACCGAAGTGACGTTGCTCTGTGCGATGATGGCGCAAAAGACTTTGTCCGGTTCAGCATTGAACGTGAAGATGCCCAACGACTGCTTGATCTAATATTACAGCGCAAAGTCGCTGAGAGCTGGTCGCCGCTGAAGCTTACTCTTTCGATGAGAGCGGTAGGCAACATGATTGCGCCGTTGATAGTACCGGATCAGATGCAACGCAGCGGCAGCATCAAAGTCCGGCTTGGGTAACACGCTGAGTAACAGCAAGCGGACTTGATACAACGTCAGTGCGGGTGCCTGCTCGTTGAGTTGAACACGTAAGCGTACCAAGAAATGATGAGCCAGACTGACCAACAACATATGATGATGCCAGCCGGCCCAACTGCGGGTTTCGTACTGGTCCAGCCCGACCTCGCCTTTGCTTTCTTCAAAGGTGGTCTCAATCGGCCAGCGCATCCCGCTGATCCGCACCAATTCCGACAAAGCGATGTCGACGGGCGCGTTGCTGAAGTAAAACTTGAGCACGGTCGGGTCATCCACATTGCGGCGAATCACCAACCACAGGGCTGGGCCCGGCAGGTTTTGCCGCGCTTCGATGATCCGCAAGAAAGCAAAGTCACAGACCAGCGGCCCTTTGCTGCCTTCTTTGATCTTACAGCGCACCCACGCTGTTTTAGGCAGACGCCGCGCCAACTCATCCACCCGCACGGGCCGCCGACTGGGCATTCGCAGACGCAACCGCTTAGGGTGTGGTCCCCGTCCCGCCCAGCGCGGCAGGACCACAGCTGGCCGTCGCCGCCAGACAAGAGTCGAGCAGGCAACTTCCGTGAAATACCATTTGCCCAAGTTGGCCACGCCATCGCGGAAGGCGGGTGCGTCACCATACAACGCGTCGGCCGCCACCCAGCGAAACGGCAATGCGTCACGCTGCACGGCCCGTTGCAACAGTTCCAGACCCAGACAGGGCTTGGTTTTGAACCCCACGTCTTCGGGCACACCGCACTGCTTGCGGCGGTCGGCCTGATCGTCCTCAAACCACGCCTCGGGGAGAAACAACCGACTGTCGGCCAAGGTGTAGCCTTTCCGACTGACATAGCCCAGATACACGCCGACTTGGCTGTTAGCCACTTGCCCATGTCCCCCACCGGAGGTGGGGGTGGGCCGGTGCGTACCCACCGCGCCACAGTATTGCGGCGCGACGCCCACCGAATCGTTGCCTTGTTTCACCACGCCCGATTCATCGATCAAGGCGACTCCGTCCGCTTCACCCAGCGTGTCCGCAATCAGGGCTTGATGTATCTGTACTGCCCGCTCTGTGCTCCAAGGACTTTGACCAACAAAGTGCTGCAAATTGCGGACATTTTCGCCCACGCCCAGGGCCATCGGCTCAATCGTCTTGCGCGGGGCATCTCCCAACAGCCCTTTCAGATACATCGCCGCGTGCGCGAATTGTTCCGGACGACGAAAGGCGGCTTTGAATCGCGTGTGATACGCCTTCAGTTCCTTCACCAATTGTTTCACGTCGCGCGCCGTCAGATTACATTCAGGCGCGGGGCACGTTTCTGCTACAATTTCGGTGGGCATGGTCTTCTCTCTCCTTCCAACTCGCCAGTTGTTGGAGAAAGATACCATGCCTAACTTTGCGCTGTAATACTAAG
>JAUQXC010000174.1 GCA_030834825.1 Thermoflexales bacterium | reverse complement strand
CTGCGCGCCGTCTCGAATTTCGATTTGATCCTGCGCGAGAAGGAGCTCGTCGGCTTGATCGGCCCGAATGGCGCGGGCAAGACGACGATCTTCAACATGATTACCGGCATCTATCTGCCGACCAAAGGCAACTTGAAGTTTCGCGCTATCGATATTACAGGCATGCAGCCACACGCCATCACGCAGCTTGGCATTGCGCGCACCTTCCAAAACGTGCGTCTGTTCCCGAATCTGACGGTGCTCGACAATGTCCGCATCGCCTATCACGCGCACGCCGGTTACGGGCTGATGGACGCGATTCTGCGCACCCGCCGCTTCGATCGCAAAGAGAAAGAACTGACCGAGCGCACGCAGGACTTTTTGGCGGTGTTCAACTTGCAGGATCGCCAAGGCGAGATCGCCAAGAACCTGCCCTATGGTGAACAGCGCCGTCTGGAGATTGCGCGCGCGCTGGCCGCCGAGCCCAAGTTGCTGCTGCTCGATGAGCCGGCCGCCGGCATGAACCCCCGCGAGAGTGTCGTGTTGATGGATCTGATTCACTTCATCCGCGAGCGCTTCAACCTGACGATCCTGCTCATCGAACACCAGATGCGTGTCGTGATGGGCATCTGCGAATGGATGACCGTCCTCGACTTTGGCGAGATTATCGCGCGCGGCACACCCGGCGACATTCAATCCGATCCGCGCGTCATCGAAGCGTACCTTGGCCGCGGTGCTGCGGCCCTAGCGGAGAAACTCAGTGGGAAACGAAGCCATGTTGCTTGAAGTCAAGGACCTCAACGTATATTACGGCGCCATCCATGCGCTGCAAGGCGTCAACTTCCAGGTAGACGAGGGCCAGATCGTCACCCTCATCGGCGCGAACGGCGCAGGCAAATCGACCACGCTCAACACCATCTCCGGCTTATTGCAGCCCCGCCAGGGCGCAATGACTTTTCGCGACAAAGATCTCACCCGCATCCAAGCTCAAGACATCGTGCGGCTGGGTGTCATTCAAGTGCCGGAAGGCCGCAAGATCTTTGCGACGCTGACGGTGCTGGAGAACCTTGAAATGGGAGCGTATACGCGCAGCGACAAAGCCGAGATCCAAAACAGTCTCGAACAAGTCTTTCGCAGTCTGCCGCGCTTGAAGGAACGCCTCAAGCAGCTGGGCGGTACCTTGTCCGGCGGCGAGCAGCAAATGCTGGCGATCGGTCGCGCCCTCATGGCGCGACCACAATTGTTGCTGCTGGACGAACCCTCGATGGGCCTGTCGCCGGTGCTCGTCGAAGAGGTCTTCAACATCATTCAGGACATCAACGCGCAGGGCACCGCGATCTTGCTAGTCGAGCAAAATGCGCAGATGGCGTTGTCGGTCGCTAATCGAGCCTACGTGCTGGAGACGGGCCGGGTCACGCTCGAAGGCACGGGCCACGAATTGCTGCACAATCCGCAAATCATGGAAGCCTATCTAGGCGGGCACTAACGCTGGATTGGCTTGCCACCTCCGGTGGCACACCTCCTCCCGGTGGCACTCAACCTCCGGGAGTTTTTTTGTTGTACAATGCTTTACTCACTCTGGTTTTTCCACACCGGAGTTACCACACTCACTTAAGGATGAGATCCATGGCGAAGATTGTCGAATGCGTTCCCAACTTCAGCGAAGCGCGGCGGCCCGAAGTCGTCGCCCAAATCCGTTCGGCTGTCGCGGCGATCGCGGGTGTCACTTTTCTCGATCAACATTCCGATGTGGATCATAACCGCACGGTGCTCACCTTCGTCGGTGAACCGGAAGCCGTGGAACGCGCCGCGTTCGATGCCATCAAGACGGCTGCGCAACTGATCGATCTCGGTCACCATACCGGCGAGCATCCCCGCCTCGGCGCCACGGATGTGGTCCCCTTTGTGCCGATCAGCGGCGTCACCCTGGAAGAATGCGTCGCCATGGCCAAGCGCCTGGGCGAACGTGTGGGCCAAGAGTTGAGCATTCCCGTCTATCTTTACGAAGCCGCAGCCACCCGCCCCGATCGCGAGAACCTGGAAAACATCCGGCGGGGGCAATATGAAGGCTTGAAGACTGAGATCGAGTCGAATCCCGATCGGCTGCCCGATTACGGCCCGGCCAAGCTAGGCCCCGCAGGCGCCACGGTCATCGGCGCGCGATCGTTTCTGATCGCCTTCAATGTCTACCTCAATACGGGCGACGTTGAAATCGCCCGGAAGATCGCCAAAACCGTGCGCCATTCCAGCGGGGGCTTGCGCTACGTCAAAGCGGCGGGCTTCCTGGTGGAGGGACAGGCGCAAGTCTCGATGAATCTTACCAACTATCGCAAGACGCCCCTTGCCCGCGTGGTGGAAACCATCCGCCGTGAAGCCGCGCGATATGGCTGTGCGATCACCAAGAGCGAACTCGTGGGCCTGACACCTCAAGACGCCTTGACCGATGCGGCGCAGTGGTACTTGCAGCTCGACCTGTTCGAGAGCCAACAAATTCTGGAGAACAAGCTGCGCGAGACGATGTCGGGCCAGCCCAAGTCGATCGTGCCACACGCCTTCATCGAAGCGACCGCGGCCGGGTCGGCCACGCCGGGCGGGGGTGCCGTGGCTGCCCTGGCGGGCGCACTCGCGGCGGCTCTGGCCGGTATGGTCGCCCGTCTCACGATCGGCAAAAAGAAGTACGCCGCGGTCGAGACCAAGATGAAAGATATCGCCGCGCGGGCCGACGGGTTGCGCGATAAATTGACGGCCTCCATCGACGAGGACTCGGCGGCGTTTCAGGACGTGATGAACGCCATGAAGCTGCCCAAGGAAACGCCCGACGAAATCACGGCACGCACCGCGCAGATCCAAAGCGCCACCAAACACGCCACGCTGGTGCCACTGCACACGGCGCGGCTGTGCCTGGAAGCGTTGGGACTGATCCATTTTGTCGCCGCCAACGGCAATCTCAATGCCATGAGCGATGCGGCCTCAGGGGCCTTCATGGCTCGCGCT
>JAUQXC010000173.1 GCA_030834825.1 Thermoflexales bacterium | reverse complement strand
AACCCCGATCGGCTTGGCGCTATGCCCGATAAACTGATTTTCAGAAAATCTGAACCCGTCCTTGGGAGCGCTCCCACATCTTGGTCACAATGAACCTGGAACAAATTGCCAAACTCAGCGGCGTCTCACGCTCGACGGTGTCGCGTGTGATCAACAACGATCCGAATGTGAGCGTGGCAACGCGTGAGAAGGTGATGCAGGTCGTCAAGCGTGTGAATTACACCCCCAATGCTGCTGCGCGTGGTTTGGCGGCAGGCCGCACTCACGTGTTAGGGTTGGTCATTCCCATGGGGGTGGCGGCGCTCTTTACGGATCCCTATTTCCCCATTCTCATTCAAGGCGTTTCGTCGGCGTGCAACGCCCGCGAGTATTCCGTGATGTTGTGGTTGGCCGAGCCGGAATATGAGCGCCGCCAGATTCGTCAGATCATGTACAGTGGCCTGGTGGACGGCGTGATCGTCTCGTCGATGTTGATGAATGATTCATTGGTCCAGGCGTTGTCGGATGGCGATCTGCCGTTCATGCTGGTGGGACGTCATCCCACTGATACACACGCCAATTACGTGGATGCGGACAATATCGGTGGAGCACGAGAAGCGGTAACTCATCTGCTGCGTTTAGGGCGTGCCCGGGTCGCAACCATCACGGGTCCGCAGAACATGATCGCCGGGGCCGATCGTTTGGCTGGTTACCAGGCGGCTCTGCGTGATCGTGGCCTGCTCTCTGATCCCGGCCTGATCGCAGAAGGCGATTTCACCGAAGCGGGCGGTTATCGCGCGATGCAGCAGCTGCTGGCCCGCCGGCCCGATGCGGTGTTTGCCGCCAGCGACATCATGGCGCTTGGCGCGATCCGGGCGCTGCGTGAAGCGGGTCTGCGTGTGCCGGAAGATGTTGCCATCGTAGGCTTCGACGATCTGCCTCAGTCGACGCGGGCCGAACCGCCACTGACCACCGTGCGGCAGCCCACCTATCGACTGGGCACAACCACGGTTGATTCTTTGCTGGATCTGATTGAGTATCCGGATTCATCTCCGCGACGAATTGTTTTACCCACCGAGCTAGTCGTGCGTGCTTCGTGCGGCTCTGCTCTAAAGTGAAAAGGAGGAAAGAACGCACATCCAAGAATCGTTTCGCCCGCTTGTCGTCCGTAACCGCTCACTGAAAATCCAATCCTCAAAAGGAGAGAACGATGAAGCACAGTGTTAAGGTTGTACTCGGCGTTTTGTTGATCGTCGGCTTGCTGGCGGCCTGCGCGCCAGCCGCCGCGCCCGCGACCGTCTTTGTGACTAAGGAAGTTGAGAAGATCGTGACCCAGGAAGTCGTCGTGACCAAGGAAGTTATGGTCGAATCGACTCCTGCGCCCGAAGTAGGCAAGACCCAGATTTACTGGTACATCGGTCTGGGCGCTGGTGCGCAACCCGCGCAGATCCCCCTGGAGAAGGAATGGGTCGAGAAATACAATGCTTCGCAAAGTGAAATCCAGTTGATCACGCAGATCGTGGACAATCGCTATGCGCGCGACAACCTGACCGCCCAGCTGGCGGCGGGCAATGCGCCCGACATCGTCGGCCCGGTGGGCACCGCCGGCCGCGCGGCCTTCCCCGGTCAGTTTGCTGACCTGCAACCCTTGATGGCCGCCGCCAAGTATGACATGGGCGATGTGGATCCGGCGTTCTTGGACTTCTACAAGGGCGAGGGCGGCAAACTCGAAGGTCTGCCGTTCGCCATCTTCCCGTCGGCCGTGTTTGTGAACAAGGACCTCTTTGATGAGGCAGGTCTGGCCTACCCGCCGCAGAAGATGGGCGAGAAGTACACGCTGGACGGCGAAGATCTGGAGTGGGACTATGAGACCGTGGCCAAGGTGGCCCGCAAGTTGACGATTGACAAAAGCGGCAACGATGCCACCAGCGCGAGCTTTGATGCGAAGAACATCGTGCAGTGGGGCTTCAACATGCAGTGGAACGACGACCCACGCGCCTTCGGTTCCTTCTTCTGCGCACACTACCCGGTGAAAGACGGCAAGGCCGACGTCCCCGATTGCTGGAAGGAAGCCTTCCAGTGGTACTATGACGCGATGTGGGGCGATCAGCCCTTCATGCCCAACCAGGCAGCCACCGACAGTGACTTGCTGAAGGGCAATGCCTTCAGCTCCGGCAAGGTAGCGATGGGCCTGACTCACCTGTGGTACACCTGCTGCATCGACACGGCGAATGTGAAGAACCTGGATGTGGCCGTGGCCCCGTCATACAATGGCAAGACCACCGCCAAGATGCACGGCGACACTTTCGCCATCATGGCGCAGTCCAAGAATCCGGAAGCGGCCTTCAAGGTGTATACCTACATGCTGGGCGAAGGCGCGGCGGATCTGTACAAGATCTATGGCGGTCTGCCTGCCCGCAAGAGCCAGCAGGCCGACTTCTTCAAGAGCCTGACTGAGAAGTTCGGTGAGGTCAATTGGCAAGTCTTCGTGGACATGATCCCCAACCTGGATGCTCCGAATCACGAGCTGGGTCTGCCCAACAATGCCAAGGCCAATGACGCCTTCAACAAGCTCGGTGGCGACTTCCGCAGCAATGCGACTCTGGATGTCGACCAGCGCATTACCGAGTTCATCGACGAATTGAATCAGATCTACAGCGAGAAGCCCGCGGCAGAGTAGCCTTACGCAACATCTGGGGAGCGCCGTGCACTACACGGTGCTCCCCTCTTCCTGGTCATGTTGAGCGGAGTGCAGAATCAGGCCGTTAGGGGATCCTGTGCTGCGCTCAGTGTGTCAGCGGTCACGTCGCAGTGAAACAATTTGCCGGTGAGCTGCATGCCGCCGGTGTTGATGCAGGGTTTATGGTGATCTCGCAGTGAGAAATTTGTACGTGCAGGAGGAGTCATGACGGCCATTACACAATCTGCTCGCCCCGCGCCGCCGCAGAAAAAACCGCGTTTGACCAATTTGGAAAAGCGGGAGATCAAATGGGGACTGGCGTTCATCAGTCCGTGGATCATCGGGTTTTTGTTGTTCACCGCCTTTCCCATGATCGCTTCGTTGATTTTCTCCGTGACAGAATTCAATCTGCTCCAGCCGAAGGATTTCAAGTTCGTGGGGCTGAGCAACTACATCCGTCTGTTCAGCGATCCACAGGTGCTCAAGTCGTTGGCCATCACGGTGCGTTTCGCCCTGCTTTCGGTGCCGATCGCGATCCTGGTGCCGCTGGGGTTGGCGCTGCTGGTGAACGCCAAACACCTGTTTGGCAAAAATGTGTTCCGCGCCATGTTCTTCATGCCGCAGATGATCTCGGCCGTGGCCATTGTCGTGGTCTTTGGCGGGGTGCTCAATAGCCAGTCGGGCTGGTTTAATCGCCTTCTGGCGATTTTTGGTATTCAAGGCCCTAACTGGTTCCAAGATGAACAGTGGGTCGTGCCCGCCATGGCGTTGATG
>JAUQXC010000172.1 GCA_030834825.1 Thermoflexales bacterium | reverse complement strand
TGAAACGCTGGATGCCATTCGTCTGGTGCAGGCCATGTTCGAGTCCGGATCGTCTACGCCACCGGCGCAAGCGCTGCAAGCCCTCTCGACGTTGGCGACCTTCAAGCCGGGCGCTCCACCTGCAGAAGCGCGAACGACGCTGGCCGCCGATCGACCGGCGCCCGTCGGCGGGACTCCCGCCTTAGGCGGGACTTCCTCCCCGATCGAGCCGGCGCGCGAAGCGGGAACGCCTGGCGCTGCGGCCGATCTGCCTTTCAGCGGCGATGAAACGATTCGCATCAATGCGCGCCGCCTGGATGATCTCATGACGGATCTGGGCGAGCTGCTGGTGTCTAAAATCAACGCCGAGCAGCGTCAACTACAGTTCCTGCGCGCGCAGGAATTGACGGCCAATCGCCGCAAGAGCCGCGCCTCCGTGCGCCAGGCCTACAATCGCCTCGCCCATTACGGTCATGCCCGTGATGGTTCAGAAGCGGTGCGCCACACCGTCAAAGACATCCAGCGGGTGATGAAGTATTTGGAAGAGGATTGGCAGCGTTGGCATGAACTGGATACCCTGTTATCGACGGTGGCGCGCACTTCTGCCGACGACTTACTGCACATGTCCCTGACCATCGACGGGTTGGAGCAAAGCATCAAGCGCGCGCGCCTGTTGCCGCTGAGCACCATTACCGGGCCGTTTGGGCGCATGATCCGCGATCTGGCACAGGCCTCCGGCAAAGAAGCTGTGCTGCAGATGGTGGGCACTGAAATCGAGTTGGATAAGCACTTGTTGGAGCGCGTCAAAGATCCGCTGATTCACTTGCTGCGTAACGCTGTGGATCATGGCATCGAAACGCCCGCTGAACGAAGCGCTCACGGCAAGCCGGCCAGCGGCACGGTGACGCTCAAAGCCACGCCGCTCGATCGGGCTGTGGTCATCCAGGTTTCTGATGATGGCGCCGGCTTGAACTTGTCCGCCATTCGTGAAGCAGCCCGCCGGCATAGCCGAACATCGGCGGCCGCCAGCCAGGCCGTTGAACAACTCGACGAAGCCGAATTGGCCGATCTGATCTTCACGCCGGGCCTTTCGACTCACGCGATCGTGACCAGCACGTCCGGTCGCGGCGTCGGATTGGACGTCGTGCGGCGCAACATCGAAGCGCTGAATGGGCGCATTGCCGTTGAGTGGGCGGTCGGCCGTGGCACGACGTTCACCCTGACGGTGCCCCTGGCGCTTGTGAGCTCACGCGGGTTGTTGGTCCGCGCTTCCGCCGAGACTTTTACCATTCCCCTGGGCGCCATTGAAGGGGTGCAGCGTATTACAGCACAGCAGATCATTTCGGTGGGTGGACGGGATGCGCTGGCCTGGCAGGGTCGCACGCTTTTGCTGGTGCATCTCGCCGACGTGCTGAATCTCCCACGAGCGCAGGCGCTCACTACGCAGCAGCACCTGCCCGTCGTCATCATCGCTGCGGCCGAACGGCGCTTGGCGCTGGTGGTCGATGAGCTGGTGGGTGAGCAGGAGATCGTCAGTCGAGGCCTGGGCAAACAACTGGTCCGGGTGGGTGGGATCATGGGCGCGAGTGTGACGGCAAGCGGTGAGGCGCTCTTGATTCTGAACGCGGCCGATCTCATTAAACTGGCCACCGGTGTCGGCCCGCGCTCGCTCGTGGATTCGTCCAGCGCCGACTCGCCGGTTGAACCGGCGCCGCGCCATCACATCCTGATCGTCGATGATTCGATCACCACGCGTTCCCTGGAAAAGAACATTCTGGAAGCCGCCGGTTACGACGTGCAACTGGCGGTCGATGGGCTGGAAGCGTTGAGTCTGCTCGCCAATGGCTTGCCGGATCTGGTCATCTCCGATGTGTCCATGCCACGCCTGGACGGCCTGGGCCTGGCCCAGCGCATCAAGAGCAACGAGCGCACGCGCCATCTGCCGGTGATTTTGGTCACGTCACTTGATTCGCCCGAGGACAAGGCACGCGGCATTGAGGTCGGCGCGGATGCCTACATCGTCAAAAGCGGTTTCGATCAAAACAACTTATTGGAGACCATCAAGCAGTTGATTTGAAATGAAGCAGTCTGATGTTTGACAAACACAAAACGATCTTGATTATCGAGGACAGTGCCACCCAGGCGCTCTTTCTGCAATCGCGCCTGCGGCATGATGGCGTGGAGGTCATCTGCGCGTGGGATGGCCTGGTTGGCGTCAACATGGCTTATCAGGTGCGGCCCGATTTGATTGTGTTGGACATTCAGCTGCCCCGGCTCAACGGCATTGAAGTTTGTCGCCGGGTGCGCGCCACGCCCGAAATCGGCCAGACGCCTATTATTGTGCTGACCAGTAGTGCCGGCCCCGAAATTATTGAAGCGTGTAAAAGCGCGGGCGCCACCGATTACATTCACAAAGACGATCTGGCTTATGCCGTGCTCGTGGAAGTTCTAATCCAGATGGGGATTTTTCCTAGAACTCCAGACGAGGTTCCAGCTTAGTTCGTCGTCTAAGTACAGTTCAGTCAATTCTGCTGAGTGACTTATGAAAGACCTAATAAACGTTTTAGTGGTTGACGATTCGCCCACGGTGCGCGAGGCGCTGGTGGTGATGCTGCAAACGGCGCCCGACTTCAAGGTCGTGGGGCAGGCGCGCGATGGGCAAGAGGCCGCACTGTTAACGGCGCGTTTGCGCCCCGACGTGATCACGATGGACATTCGCATGCCGCGCGTCGACGGGTTGGAGGCCACCCGCCGGATTATGAGCACGGTGCCGACGCCCATCGTCGTCGTAGCCAATCACGTCTACGAAAGCGATCTGAACATCGCCTTCAATGCCATTGCCGCCGGAGCGTTGACCGTGGTCGAGAAGCCACACGGCCTGCTCATGTCTGATTTCACCGCCGTGCGCGATCAGTTGGTGGACACCGTGCGCTTGATGTCAGATGTGCCGGTGGTCCATCATTGGCACCGAAAAGTGCAGAGCCCGGCGCCCTCACCTGCGCCTCAAGCAGCGCCGCCGGCCTCCCCCAGTCGTCCCCGCCAACGCCTGGAAGTGGTCGGTATCGCGAGCTCGACGGGTGGACCGGGTGCGCTGGCCACCATCCTGCGCGCGCTGCCGGCGGACTTCAGCGTGCCGATCGTGATCGTGCAGCACATTACCAAGGGCTTTGTCGCAGGCCTGGCAAACTGGCTCAACCATGAAACGGCGCAGCAAGTGGTGGTGGCGCAACACGGGATGCCGCTTCAACCGGGCAGCGTCGTGCTGGCCCCCGACGATTATCACATTCAGATCAACCGCCAGGGCATCATCCAGTTGAGCACCGATACACCCTATCACGGCCTGCGGCCTTCGGCCAATTTTTTGTTCCGCTCGCTGGCTCAAGCCTATGGCCCGCGTGCGGCGGGTCTGATCTTGACCGGCATGGGCGATGATGGGGTCGACGGGTTGGTGGAGCTGCACACCGCCGGCGGGATCACGGTTGCACAAGATGAAGACAGTTGCATCGTGTATGGCATGCCGCGCGAGGCCGTGATCCGGCAGGCGATCGATCACGTTCTGGCGCTGGAACAAGTCGCGCCAACTTTGAGCCGGTGGACGGCCGTCTGATGCGGGCCGTGCAACAAAATAGCTGCTTAAACTTCACTTACGGGAATGGCTCTCATGACTAAAGATATCATTCGGGTACTGGTGGTCGATGATTCGCAGATCATGCGCGACATCCTGACGGACATGCTGCACGAAGCGCCGGGCATCCAGGTGCTCGGAACCGCCCGGGATGGAATGGAGGCGGTCGAGTTGACGGCCAGCTTGCGGCCGGACGTGATCACCATGGACATTCGCATGCCGCGCTTGAACGGACTGGAAGCCACCCGGCAGATCATGAGTTCCATGCCCACGCCCATCATCGTGGTGGCCAGCAACATCTATGAAGCCGAAATGAACATCGCCTTCAATGCCACGGCCATGGGGGCGCTGACGGTGGTCGAGAAGCCGCACGGGCTGGATGCCGGCAGTTATGAGTCGGTGCGCCAGCACATCATCACGACCATCCAGCTCATGGCCGATGTGCAAGTGGTGGCGTTGGCGCCGAACGAACAAGTCACGGTGCGACCGCCGCAGCGCGATGGCTACAAGCCGACGACGCCGTGCGAGTTAATTGCCATCGCTGCCTCCGCCGGAGGGCCGGGGGTGCTGCGCGAAATCCTGCAATGTCTGCCGGCGGATTTTTCCCTGCCGATTGTCATCGTGCAGCACATCGCGCGCGGGTTTGGGCAGGGCTTCGCTCACTGGCTGGACAGTCTGACGCCCTTGCCCGTGTTACTCGCGCAACCGGGAGATGCATTGGTTCCGGGCCGGGTTTTGTTAGCGCCGGAGGACCGTCATCTCACTCTGACGCCGGGCCACGTCGTGCAGCTGGATCAAACGGAGCCGGTGAAGGGCCTGCGCCCCTCGGCGACACGCTTGTTTGAGTCGCTGGCCGCGGTGTATGGCCCGGCCGCGGTCGGGGTGATCCTCTCGGGTATGGGCGAGGACGGTGTGGCCGGGTTGGAACGGTTACATGCGGCCGGCGGTCACGTGATCGCCCAGAGCGAAGAGAGCTGTGTTGTTTCAG
>JAUQXC010000171.1 GCA_030834825.1 Thermoflexales bacterium | reverse complement strand
GGGTTGGCGCGACTTCCCGGGCGACATCCCCCACTCAAGACCATTTATTCGGACATCCAATTACTCTTCAAAGGCGTCGAGCAGGTTCTCGACACGGCGATTTATGGCACATTTTTTGCCGGACCGGCCGCGGTCATCTGGGGCTACCAGAACCTGCTCAAACTGGCTGGTAAAGATCCTGAGGATTCGTTTCCAGAAGGCACCTGGCAGTTCTACGTCGATTATGCGTTGCGCGACGACACTGCGCGACACTCCAACGAAACGCACGGCTTCGATACGATTCTCAACCAGCACCAAATCCGCCTCAGCCCGGTCGATCGGATCACGGCTTGGGTGATGGCGGCCATCCATTGCCTGCATCAATACGACGCGCTGCTGGAGAATGAGTGGCGTGAACGAACATTCACCTCATTGCTGCGTGAAATAACGCGCGACGAGCCGGATGCCAGGCGTTATGCTCGACTGTATCGAAACTGGGAAGCTCAGCGCCCGTACGGGCGTGGTTCGGATGCGGCGGTTCATGAAACTTATCCTCTCTATCGCCGCGCCAAGTTCGATCACTTTCTGGCGGCCGCCACGCGGGAACTACGAGCTGACTTACGCCGCCAGTGGCAAGCGCGGATACAGGCTGCCGTAGAACAAGACTTACCAGCGTATCAGCGGCAAATGTCGATTCTGGCTTATCTCGTTCCTGGCGCTTATGGTGAAACGCGCTCACCTATCTCACTGCAGGTAGCCCACATCGGTGTGGTTTATCAAGGACGCTACTACTTGATACCCACTTGCTTGCCCGGCGCTGAACAACCGGTAGATGTGCTGACCGTGCGGGCGCAGATCGCTGCTTTACTGGACCTTCCCGCCGTTGCTCCGCCTGCTCAGCTGATCCACCTGGCACAAGCTAAGCGGTCGGCCTTGCCGGGTGTGCGCAATCACCTGAGTTCCCTTGTGATTGCGGATTGGGACGCACTACGTTCGGTCCCGATTTTACTGAACTGTGATCGCCGATCGCGTCCAGTTCCCTTATCAGAACTGCGCCAAGCCGAACGAGGCATCGGCGATCAGGCGCTGACCGTGTTCGATACGGGTGAAACCCTGGTATTCGATCAGTCGCACATTTTTTTCGATGGAGCGTGGGGGGCCGCCCTGGCCGAAATCTTGACGAGCGAAGCGCTGTCATGGGCTGTTTATCTGAACACGCGGCCCCCGGCGCAACCCGATCGGTTCCGCCTCCGCCCTTTGGCTTTTCCTTTTCAACCGGACGAGCTGGCGCTCATTCAATCTACCTCACGCGTTGCAACTGAAACCAGCGCGGAGAGTGAAGGCATCAACAGTCAGGCCATTTTGGAGCTGCGTCAACTCTTCAAACAACGCAATGACTTATTGCAACTGACCGTCAACGATCTACTGGTGCTTTATCGCGCTGTTCATGCGGTAACTTATCGACCTGCCCCGGACCTGATTGCCGAGTTGCAAGGTCTTGCTCAGCAAGACACAACGCGAGAGCCGGCGCTGGCGGCGTTAGAGATGCTCACCCCGGCGAATCAAACGAATCCCGCCATCTTGATCCCGGTGGATGCCAGCCAGCGTTTTCCGCGCGACCGCCTCTATCCGATGAGCTTTGAAGTCCCGTTAGGCGACCTCGATTTCTTGAACTTGCATCAGCAGGTTCTGGAAGCCTTGAAAGCTTATCGAGCGGCCAAGAGCGATCGGGCTAAGCGCTATGTTGAATTCGATCGCCAGCAGCGTGTTTATTTAGCGACGTTAGCTGGTTTCGGCGCCATCTTGAGCAAAACGAAAGAAATGGCTTTGACCGGCGCCAGTGTCAGTGTTGGTACGATCAAACTCCTGGCGCACATGCCCACTCCACTGCAGCGCTTATTAGACAAAGTCCCCAGCCGGTTCGATGTACTGAATGATATAATCAAGGGGCGAGAAGTGTTTTCAAACGTTGGAGCGGTCGCACGGACCAGTACGTTGACGCGCTTCAACACCGCGAAAGACGACAACGCGAAGAAGACGCTGGCTTGGGGCGTCATCACGACTGCCGAAGGGGTGATGCATGTCTCGCTGCGCGATTTTCGGCCCCATGTCGGTTTATTGGCCGCTGCTGGATTGAACGGTTTAGCCCACCGTATCTGCCGGGATTATTTGGACACCTACGTGCACGGCCTCAATGCCTTTCTGCGGGATGTGCGCACTATCACCCTGGCCAGCCGTGAAACTCATCTGGCGAAACCAGCAGATCAACCATGATGAATTCTGACCCTTTGATCGGGCGGCGCTTGGCCAACTTCCAGATCGACGGTGTTATCGGGCGCGGTGGCATGGCCCAGGTCTACCATGGGCTGGATATGGTCCTGCAACGTCCGGTGGCGATCAAGGTGATCGACACTCGCTATCGGGATAACCCCGCTTACGCCAGGCGCTTTGTTAAAGAAGCGCAAGCCGTGGCGACCTGGCGGCATGAGAACATTATCCAAATCTACTACGCCGATGAAGAAGCCGGGCTGTCTTACTTCGCCATGGAGTACATCGATGGGTTGGACCTCGGCAAATTCCTGACTCAACATTCGGCTGCTGGCCAGTGCATGCCTTACAGCGAAGTACTGCGCATTGGCCGGGCGGTTGCCCAAGCCCTGGATTATGCCCATCATCGAGGTGTAATTCATCGCGATGTGAAGCCCTCCAACGTGATCCTGGCGAACGATGGTCGGGTCGTTCTGACCGACTTCGGTCTGGCGATGGACATGGAACAAGGCTCATTGGGCGAAGTGTTTGGCACGGCGCGTTACACGGCGCCGGAACAAGCTCGTCGCTCTTCAGATGCTATCCCTCAGTCGGATCTTTATTCAGTGGGTGTGATCCTCTATGAAATGCTGACTGGTGTAACGCCATTTGACGATCCATCGCCGACGAGCATGGCGCTTCAGCATATGACGCTGCCGCCGCCGCCGCCGCGCCGCCTCAATCCCGATTTGACTGAAGCGACGGAACGCGTACTGCTGAAGGCGTTGAGTAAAAACCCTCGCGATCGTTACCCAACCGGCCTTGAGTTGATGGCTGCGTTGGAAAGCGCCTTGCAGGTCAAGCACTCCATTCCAGCAAAACAATCTTCGCGTCATTCGCTACCCGCCAGTGCTATACAACCGCCTGTCACCTACGCCCAGTCACCCAGGCAAGTAGGTGATGCCGCAGCTGGTACGACAACTTCAACCCCAACACAGCGCTTGCCGTCCCAGGCAACTCGACCTGAAATAAGTCAGGGCTGGAGACTGGCGAGGTACTGGCGTTACTTGCTGTTTGGCGGCATAGTGCTTATGGGTGTAGGCGTATTGATAGTCAGTCAGCGTGGTGGCGCTTCACTGTCGCCCACTTTGCAACCAGGCACGGTTGCTGAGGCAAAACCTCCTTCTTCGGCTCCAACGTCCGAAAATATCGGCGTGCCGGTTGCGACTGCCTGGCCAGCGGCCACCGCATCGTCAGCTATGCCCATCATGCCGACAGTCCTCTATCCGAACGGGCGGCGTTTTGTCATCCTCTATAACGACAGCAGCTTATAT
Source organism: Thermoflexales bacterium (assembly GCA_030834825.1). Lineage (GTDB taxonomy): Bacteria > Chloroflexota > Anaerolineae > Fen-1058 > Fen-1058 > Fen-1058. The sequence continues at coordinate 425 of JAUQXC010000171.1, read as the reverse complement.
ATGCACAACGCAGCAAGTACCGCGGGCGCGCTCTCGTCGCTCGCCTTTGAACAGCTGGATGCTTCTGCGGCCGTCATAAATCGTTTTGAGGGCTGGCGTTGGTCGCAGCATTACCCCCGAGTTGAAATTGATTCGTGCGCGCGGATTGAGATTCGCGGCAGCTCGCCGTATTTGCGCCCGGCGGAATGCCAAGGACGCTACAACAGCAGCATCACGGCTTCACGGGACGATAGCTATGTTTTCTGGATCATGCGTGAGGACAGCAGCCAGTTCCGCGTGTTGTGGAACAAACAAGAAGTGGCGCGTTGTGAGATCGCGGCTGGCGTGTGTGAGGTGTTTTTGCCATGAGCGAAGATAACTTGATCGGGAAACAGCTAGACGAATACCGCCTGGAAGCCCTGCTGGGGCAGGGCGGCATGGCGCGG
>JAUQXC010000170.1 GCA_030834825.1 Thermoflexales bacterium | reverse complement strand
AGATCAAAGACCTGAACATGAGCAGCAACGCCATCACCGTGCGCGGCAAGGGTGCCGACAACGACAAGTCCGAGCGTGTAATGTACTTCGGAAGACAAACAGCGAAATACCTTTGGCGTTATATCACTCCCCGCTTCAGCTCACTGGGAAATAGCCTTCTGTTCACCAGCAGCCGCACAGTGATTGAACCGCCGATGAACCGCAACATGCCGGGGCAGATGCTCAAAGACTTGGGGGAGCGGGTGGGAGTGAAAACATGCACCCCTATCGTTTCAGGCACACGTTTGCTGTTACCTATTTGCGAAACGGCGGCGATGACTTCACGCATCAAACGCTGCTTGGGCACCCTGATATGGAGATGACCTGCCGCTATCTGTTGCTGGCTCAAGCCGACAGCGCGACCGTTCATCGCAAGTCGAGCCCGGCAGATAATTGGCGGATCTGATCTTTATCTCTTGCAAACAAGAGAGGCATATGCGTGATCGCGCTGCGCATTGTGCACGATCACGCATATTAATTTGTTAAAGTTCATATCTGCGGAGAAACACACGCAGAGGCAACTGTCGTTCGACGAGTTGTCGGAAAGTCTCCATGCGCAAAGTACCGTTTATTACCGTCATCCTCACTCTCGCGTTAGCGATCCCCGTTATTGTATTGACGCTAATCGAGATAGTCTATCTGCTTGACTACGCGCGGAGCATCGGCGGCGCGCTGATCGGCGTGATTGAGTGACGCAGCGTCGCTCTGGAAGGTTCAAACCGCTGGCTCGAACTGGCAAGGATGATTATCGGCCAGCTGCTCATTTTGAGCATTCTGCTCATCCTGTGGCGCCACAAGCCTGACAGCCGCCCCGATCTATTTGGAGACGACTCCACCCCCTCATCCTCAGAACGCGCTCGCCGCGATCAAGCCTATCCATCAAAGCACGTGTAAGTCCGACCGCGCCACTCGCCACGCAGCAAGAACTTGAGGCGCTGATGCCGGCGGTGCTCCTTCGGTCGCCCGTTTCGGAGTGAGGTAAGAACAGCGCCGCATCTCCATCCGCTTCGCGTCGACGTTGCTGCCGAGTATGCTGGATAAGGTGTTTCGAGGGGAGTTGTAGGAATGGAACGCTCTCGCAAAGCCCACGTTTCGCTATATGGGCTCGAGCGCAGCCTGAATCCCTTCAGCCTGTGGTCGCCGGAGGCCGGTGTCTCCCGCGCGTGCGCACGGCGTGAAGCAATTCGACGTTTTGCCACCCCTGGCCCGTAACATTCTCCTCATTTCTACGACTTTACCTATAGCTTATCATCCGGCCAACCGCTATTTCTGTACTCTTGCTCAACACGATTGGTTCACTTGATCATCTAGACTTGATCTATGATAGACTGAATTTTGCCGTGCCAACAGCTGTGATTCTGCTCTAAGGAGGCAGACCATGCGCCACTCACACGTGAAACGCTTCTCCCTGATCAGTGTCCTCGTGTTATTGACGGCTCTGGTCGTTCCCGCGCTCGCCGCGCCGGGCGATCTGGATCCCACCTTCGGCGGCAGTGGCTACGTCGTCACCGGCGCAACCGGCTCGCAAGAATTCACGGGCGTCGTCCAGCAACCCGATGGCAAACTCGTCGCCGTAGGCTACGACACCGGCGCAGGCCGTGACTTCGCCGTGGTGCGCTACAACACCAGCGGCACGCTCGATGGCACGTTTGGCACGGGCGGGAAAGTGGTGACGTCGTTCGGCAGTGGCAATGACATCGCCAATGCCGTAGCCCTGCAAGCCGATGGCAACATCGTCGCCGCCGGATCGGCCACCTACGGCGCGACCACCGTCATCGCCGTCGCCCGTTACCTCAGCCCCACGGGCGCGCTCGATCCCAGTTTTGGTACCGGCGGACTCGTCACCACCACCATCGGGACCAGTGCGACCGCCAATGCTGTTGCCATTCAGGCCGATGGTAAGATCGTCGTCGCGGGCGAGGCCAATGCCTTGTTCGCCGTCGTGCGCTATAACACCAACGGCACGCTTGATACCGCCTTCGACACCGATGGCATTGTCACCACGTCGGTCGGCGGCGCAAACGACATCGCCCATGCGGTCCTGGTCCAGACCGATCAGAAGATCGTGGCGATCGGGGAAACCGACAATGGCTCCACCAACGATTTTGCCCTGGTGCGCTACGCTACGAACGGCGCACTCGACTCGACCTTCGATTTTGATGGCATCGTCCTCACTGACTTTGGCGTGAACGATATTGCCTACGCGGCCGCGCTGCAGCCCGATGGCAAGATCGTGGCCGCCGGCTCGACCGATTCAGACACCACCAGCTTCGACTTCGCGGTGGCGCGCTACAACACCACCGGCTCGCCCGATACAACCTTCAACACCACTGGCCGCGCCTCGGTCGATTTTGGCGCGACCCCCGCAGCTGCCGATGAAGCCCACGGCGTCAGCGTACAGCTCGGTGGCAAGATCGTTCTCGGCGGCTGGAGCAATCAGGGTGCTACGCTCAAGAACGATTTTGCGCTGGCGCGCTTCACGCCGTCGGGCGCGCTCGATCCCGCGTTTGGCACGGGCGGCAGGGTGTTGACCAACCTGCCCACCAACGCCGACGATCTGGGCTACGGCCTGACCGTTCAGAGCGATAACCAGATCGTATTGGTCGGCTCCAGCGATCCCGGCACGGCTACCGCGATCGACTTTGCCATCGCGCGTTACCAGTCGCCCAACAACGCGCCGACGGTCGGCAACGTCCCCAAGAGCGGCCTTGAAGATCAAGTGATCACGTTCACGTCGACCGACTTCACCGCACACTTCAGCGACATCGACAGCGATCTTCTCGATCGGATTCAGATCACGTCGCTGCCCGCCAACGGCACGCTGCGCTTAAGCGGGATTGCGGTGACGCTCACTCAAGAGATCAGCGCGGCCAATCTGGGCAACCTCACATTTACGCCGGCTGCTAATTTCAACGGCAACACATCGTTTGGGTGGAATGGCTACGACGGGCAAGCCTATGCCGCCACCGGCGCAAATGTCAATCTCAGCCTCGCCGCCGTCAACGACGCACCCTCGTTCACGAAGGGCGTGAATCAAACCGTGCTGGAAGATGCGGGAGCGCAAACCGTCACTGGTTGGGCTACAGCGATCAGCGCGGGGCCGGCCGATGAAAGCGGCCAGGTGATCACCTTCACGCTGACGAACGACAATAGCACGCTCTTCGCGGCGCAGCCCGCCCTCAACCCGATCGGCACACTCACCTTCACGCCCGCAGCTAACGCCAGTGGCTCGGCGACGATCACCGTGACCTTGAAGGATAGCGGCGGCACCGCCAATGGCGGAGTTGATACGTCCGCGTCGCAGACCTTCCAGATCACTGTGACGCCCGTCAACGATGCGCCGTCGTTTACAAAGGGCGTAGATCAAACCATCATGGCTGGCAGCGGCGTACAGACTATCGCTGGTTGGGCCACAGCGATCAGCGCGGGACCGTCGAATGAAGTCAGCCAGGTGTTGACCTTTGTGATCAGCACGACGGACAATTCGCTGTTCAGCGCGCTGCCTGCCATTGATCCGTCAACCGGCACGCTTACTTACACGCCCGCGGCCGGCAAGTGGGGCACGGTCACCGTGACTGTGATGTTGAAAGACAACGGCGGCACGGCGAATGGCGGTGTGGATAACTCTGCGGCCCAGACGTTCGTGATCACGATCAAGCCCTATCAAGTTATGCTGCCGCTGGTGCAGCGGTAGCGTCTATACACACTCGGCGGACATTTTTTGTCCGCCGAGCAATGTGACAACTGATTGTCGTTCAAGCGTTTTGCGCGATAGACTAACTCGATCTGAACGCGGCTTGCGCCGCATATCCAGTGAGAAACATCAAACCCTGCGTCGAACGCGCAGCAATCTATATGCCGACCACAAAATATTGATTGCGACCGCGATCGCAATAATCGGATCAAGCCACAGCCACCCCGTGAGGCCCGCCGCTGCCACCGCACCGACATTCTGCTCGCCAGCCGCCAGGACGGAGATGAGCCGCACCCGGCTCGGATCGCTGAACACATCGAACAACTCCACCAGCTGGACGGCGGTTCGTTCATCTAGAGCGTTCGGTGGCCGAGTACGGCGAGTTTTCATAGTTTAACA
>JAUQXC010000169.1 GCA_030834825.1 Thermoflexales bacterium | reverse complement strand
GCGGGCAACTCGTTATCTTCGTTGCCGTCAATACTTCGGATGTAGAGTGTGCTGTCGTAGCGCAAGCCGTCGACGTGATACTCCTCCAGCCACATGAGCGCGTTATCATGAATGAAACGCCGCACCTCCTCGCGGCCATAGTCAGGCCGGGTACTGCCCCAGGGCGTCTCGGCGCGGTGATCGTTGTAAAAATAAATGCCGCCCTTTTCGTTTTCCCGCCAGCCGTCAAATTGCCAGAGGTCCAGGTCGCTCGGTCCGAAGTGGTTGTAAACGACATCCTGAATAACCGCCAGGCCTCGCTGGTGCGCCTCGCGCACAAACATTTTGAAGCCGTCCGGACCACCGTAAGTACTCTCAATAGCAAAAATATGTGCTGGATTGTAGCCCCAGGAGTAATCACCTGCGAATTCAGCAATGGGCATCACCTGTAGGGCATTCACGCCCAGACGTTTCAGATGCCCTATTTTCTCCAGCACCGTATCAAAACCGCCCGGTTTCCCTTCCACCTCTGTAAAAAATGAACCGATATGCATTTCATAGATGACCAATTCATTGTGCGGAGGCAGCTCAAAATGGTCAGCTTGCCAATCAAAACCGGAAGCGTCGTAAATAACACCATTCCCTGTGGAATGGGTGACCTGTCTCGCATAGGGGTCAATCCGCTCCAATTTCTGGTCACCGTTGATGATCACGAATTTATATTCGTGACCTGGCCTGGCGGCTGCGACGTCAGCGTACCAATAACCGTTTTCTTCAGATGATAAGGGCGCGGCTGTATCTGACCAGTCGTTGAAATCGCCTTTGACAAAAACCGCCTGCGCGTTCGGCGCCCAGACTCTAAAGGCGACCCCGCGCTCATGGACGATCGCCCCCATTCCCTTCTGAACTTGAGCCTCTTTGTTTTTGGCCATCTTCCCTCCGCTTGTGAGTTTGGTATTGTAAGTCGACTGCAGCGCAATGCCGCCTAACGCCCTCGGCGTCCCCGAAAAGATGGGGATGGTATCAGCCACGAAGCGACATTGATGGATTCCGCGAAAGGTGCGACCAGAGCATCTGAGTCGGTGGCGAAGTGGTCCTGATGGTCCAACTCGTAATTCCTTGAAAAAGCTCCATCCAAATGCCTTGCATCTGGAACTCTCTTCATCACAGGATAGATCGGCTCAATCGGTAGTCAAGCGTCCGACAACGGCAAGCTATAGTCTGCCTTACGCGTGAACCATTTCGGAATTGCTCTAGACAAGCACCTGTTCCAGCAATTCAACATATTTGTCTGGATCGAATAATGCCGCGGTATGACCCAGGCTACCCATCTCCAGCACTTCCACCGGACGCCCAAATAGCTTTTCGTAACGTGGAAAATCCTCTTTCCTCTGCGTCGGATCGTTTTTGGCGCTCAGGACGATGATCCGGCCTGTCCAGTTTTGATAAGCGGCCGGAACAACCCAGCCCCGCTTCAGCATATCGGTTGCGACGGCGAAGTGCGATACCGCATCGGCGCGCACGAGATCGTTTTGTAGGATGCCGTTGATGATATCCAACCATTCAGCCCGCTCGGCGGCGGGCACGTCGATGTGCTTGAGTAACTCGCCGGCCAATAGTTTTTTGACGTTCTTTTCGGGTAGAATGCGCGCCAGAGCGATGACGATCGACATCACGGGTAACCAGACTTTGCCGATGGCCGTGACTGGTCCCGTGCTGGACAGGATCAGTCGTTCGACCGCTGTGCCCTGGTGTGCCAGATAGGCCTGCGCCAACATTCCCCCATAGGACTGACCAGCCAGCGTGAAGGTCGTAATGCCTTCGATTTGCAGGATGGTGTCCAAGGCGGTAAAGAGCTCATCAATTGACTGCACGGGCGCGTAATCTAGGGTAATGACCACATGACGTCTGGCAAGCCTTTCCATGAAAGCGAATCCAAGCGCCGCCCGGCGCAGCCCACCGGTGAGCCACAAGATGGGTGTACCTGCGCCCAGACGGTAGTAACGCCAGTTTGTATGGTCGACGCTGACGCTCTTCCCAAATCGATCGGAAAAGCAATTGATTTGCTCCAAAATGCTCATCACTTCACCTCCAGTTGCCACCAGCCGCTCGATGCCTGTGGCGGTCTGCCGTGTTTGGGCGGCACCCTCGACAAGCAACACTTCACTTAGTCGCGTGAAAGGCTGTGGCTAAAGATCTCGCTGATAAACTTGCTATACTGATCTTTCATTGGTAGATCAAGTTCGACTTTCAGTCGACGCCGAACTGCTACAGCAGCCTCACCCGTTAGCAGATTTGTTGCTTCCTGGTCGTAGGTTTCCCAGAATAGACCGAGTCCTCGTTTCTGCCAGTTGGGTATGTCGTTGAAATTGATCCCGTTACGGAAAA
>JAUQXC010000168.1 GCA_030834825.1 Thermoflexales bacterium | reverse complement strand
CTTCCATGGTAGGCCTGGTCCCCAGCAGGCCCACGGTCGTTAGGCCCTGTGCTTTAATTTGCTCCGCGGTAGCATCGATAATGTGCAGCAAGGGAACCTGGATGTTCGCCTGAATATCATCCGCGGCCTTGTGCATGGTATTGGTGCACAACACAACCAGATCAGCTCCGGCGCGTTCCAACTGCTGTGCGGCCGCCATCAACAACTGCGTCAACTCTGCCCAACCATTTTCGCGCAGCAATGCCTCGAACTCTGCGAAGTCCACCGAGACCATCACGCACTTCGCCGAATGAAATCCGCCGAGCCTTTCTTTGACGAAGGTGTTGATCAAGCGATAGTATTCCGTAGACGACTCCCAACTCATGCCGCCAATCAAGCCAATGGTTTTCATCGCAATTTCCTTGAATCAGTCGTTCTGATTCAGAATGTTCCTCAGCTCGTCGTTGAGCATTGCGTAACCGGATTCGCTCAAGTGTAATTCATCGTCGTAGTACTTCGGATTTGCACGCCCGTCAAGAGTCAAGAATGCGGCTGTGTCGAAAATGTTCACTCGTGCCCCAGAAAGCGAACGCAGATAGTCATTGACCTCTTGCAGCGCCAACCCAATCTCGGGCGACCAAAATACACGACGCTCTAAAGGAAAATCGCCGATCGGGAAAATCGTCGTGAGAACCACCCGCGCACCAAGATCAGTGGACTGCTTGATAATGTACCGAATATTTTCTTTCGTCGTCGCAATAATCTCGGCTTTGCGTTCCGGGAACAACGGAATGGTCTTTAAGTCGTTTACACCGACTTGTATGACAAGGACATCGGGATGCAAAGGTAACACGTGCGCAGGAAAACGCAAGACGGCTTGCGCGGAAGTCTCGGCTTCAACGCCACGATTGACGACCTCGAACCGATCAAAAACAGCCGCAACCGGCCAGCGAACCGCGCGTGAATCACCAAAGAACACGACTCACGGCTTAGTAGAGGGGGCACTGGAAGTTATCTGGTAAGCATCCAGATCAAGCGGGTTCAGGCGGACCGCGTTCAGGTCAAGATAGTATTGCCGGGCGCGATTGAGTAAGAATATATTGAACAACACAGAAATGAGCAGAAGCAGTATCACGGCGACAAACGCGCAACGCCCCAAGCGGCTCAAGGCTACACTCCTTCCTCCAATTTCCAATCTCTAACTTCCACCTCAATTCGGCAAAATCAACTTCAGGTAATCCTCCAACTGATCGGCGGTCAGCTGGCCCACATGCACCTTCGCCACGACGCCGTCGGGCCTGATGAAGAACGTTGTGGGCAAGCCCAGCACTTCCCAGCCACCTGAGATCGCGTCGGTCTCGTCGACCAGCACATCGAAGTTCATGTTGAACTGCTTGACAAAGGCGCGCATGTCATCGCGGTTGTCGTTCAGCAGCGTATCGATCGCCAGCACGCGCAGACCTTTGCCTTTATTCCAGTTGTACTGCTCCACCAGTAGCGGCATCTCCTGTTTGCACGGTCCGCACCACGTAGCCCAGAAATTGATCACGACCGGCGAGCCCCGCAACTCCGACAGGCGCACGCTGCGCCCGTCGAGCGTGGGTAGATCGAAGTCGGGGATCAGCTCACCTTCTTTGGGCATACCGCTCTGCATGCCGGATTCCAACGCCGGCCGGGACGACAAAAAGGCTGGCCGGGCGATCAGCATGATGCCGATCACAATCGCCAGCATAAAAGCGATCAACGGCAGCATTTGTCGCCACTTCGATCGCGCTGGGGAGACCTCGCTCATAGATTCCTCAAGCGGCTTTCTCCTCCGCAACCTGATTCACCGCCCGGCCCCCCAGGTAACCCAGATAAGCCGGAACCAGCGGCAGCACGCACGGCGAGAGGAAGGAGAGCAGACCGGCAAACAACGCGATCGGGATCGTCGCCTCACCTGTCTCCAGGCTGCTCGTGTCAACCAACAGACCCGCCCGGGCCGCCGCTGCTGCAAATTGGGTCATCTGCCCGCTCAACAACAGGATACCGAGAACAACCAGGAAGATACCCGTCACAATCTCGAAGGCGCGAATGTACTTGCGCAGCCGACGCAGAATATTCGTGGCCCGATCGATCAACAAGCCCATCACGAGAAAGGGTAACCCCAAACCCAGCGCATAAGCTGCGGCCAGGATCATCGCCGTGAACGCTTGCTCCTGCACCAGACCCATCGTCATGATCGCGCCCAGCGTCACGCCGATGCAGGGTGTCCATCCGGCTGTAAAGAAAATGCCCATCAAGTACGATGAGCCGAAACTGGCGCCACCGCTATATTGCTTGCGGGTGTCGTAGTTGAGAAATGGAATCTTGATCATCCCCAGGGTGTGCAGCCCGAAGATGATCACGACGATGCCGCCAATACGCGTGATCCACTCACGTGCGTCATACAGTAAGCGCCCGAAAAGGGTCGTCGCCCCGCCAAAGACGAACACGATGATGGTCGCTATGCCCAGCACAAACAGTGCCGCATGCAGAAACACCTGGAACCGCAGCGCAACCGTAATGGGCTGGCGCTTGGGCATCGCTTGAGTTGTCATGAAAGAACTCCTTGTGCAAGTAGCGCGAGCACAGTACTCCCCCAGAAGATAGGGACTTCGTGCAACGCACATGTTGTTAACTCGCGTGGGAAAGTGCGCCACATATGACGCGCCATGTATGGCGCACTTGCCCTACTTGCCGCTCTCTTTTTTCTTCTCCACCAACATGCGCAGCGTCTCAATGTCCTTTTCCAGGTTCTTCTGCCGCGAGCGCACGCTGAACACGTACAAAAATGTAATCAACCAGAAAGCCATGTAGGCGGGAATCAAAAACGTTACGATGTTTTGCATTTCGGGGCTCATAGCGGGTCTCCTCTTAGCGATTGATGATGTCGTGCTTCAACCTGGCAACTTCGTCGGCGGAGCGGTCCAACCGCGTGCGGATAATCATCAACACGAGATAGACCAGCGTGAAGGCGATGAGGCCTACAAACATCGGTGGGCGCATGCTGGCCGTCAGTCCAAAGCCAGGCGACTGGCCCAGATCGGGATGGATGGTCTGGAACCATTTCGACGAGAAATACGTAATCGGGACGCTGACAAAGCCAATGATGCCGTATACCGCACTGAAGCGCGCGCGCCGCTGCGGATCGTCGACCGCGCCGCGCAGCATCAGATAGGCAATATACAGAAACTCGGTAATGGCCGTCGTCGTCAGACGCGGATCCCACGTCCACCACGTATTCCACACCGGGCGCGCCCACAACATGCCAGACAGCAGCACCATCACCCCAAAAGTCACGCCGATCTCCACCGACGAGGCTGCGATGATGTCATACTTGCGTTGCTCGCCGCGGGCCAGATAC
>JAUQXC010000167.1 GCA_030834825.1 Thermoflexales bacterium | reverse complement strand
ACGCGCCGCGTGGACTATGCGCTATTCATGGTCGAGGCTCTTACGAACGATGCGTTGATCCACGCAGCGCCGGCCATTGTCGGCTGCCACACACCCTCGGCGCTGGCGCATGCCGTTGTTGCTTGAAAATAACCTGAGAGGAAACCCATGAAAGCAATTGTGTATACCGAATACGGATCGCCGGATGTGCTGCATCTAGCCGAGGTGACGAAGCCAGCGCCGCAGGACCATGAAGTCCTGATCAAAGTGCAGGCGGCTCCCGTCAACTACGGGGATTTAATGGCGCGCAATTTCAAGAACCTGCCGGTGCGCGAGTTTAATATGCCGCTGCCCCTCTTGCTGCCCACGCGCCTATATTTTGGCCTTCGCAAACCAAGAGTTAATATCCTGGGGAATGAGTTCGCCGGAAAGATTGAAGCCGTCGGCAAGGAGGTCAAACGCTTCAAGCCAGGCGATCAGGTCTTCGGTTATCGCGGCCAGCAGATGGGGGCCTATGCTGAGTATCTGTGCATGCCGGAAGCGGGGTCGGTGGCCGGTAAGCCGGCCAACCTGACCTATGCAGAAGCTGCAGCTGTCCCTTATGGGGTAATCATGGCGTTGAGTTTACTTCGAAAAGTAAATCTCCAGTCAGGACAAAAAGTCCTGGTCAATGGAGCCAGTGGAGGGATAGGCTCCGCTGCAGTTCAGCTGGCCAAATACTATGGTGCTGAAGTGACCGGGGTCTGTGGGACTCCGCGCTTAGAATTCGTGAAATCCCTGGGAGCGGAACACGTCATCGATTACACGCAAGAGGATTTTACCCGAAGCGGTAAGACCTACGATCTGATCTTTGACATCCTGGGCAAGAGTTCGTTTGCGCGTTGCAAGAATTCGCTCAAACCTAACGGTATCTATCTGTTAGCCAGCTTCAAGCTGAAGCACCTGTTTCAAATGCTATGGACGAAGATGGCGGGCAGCCGGAAAGTCATCTGTGCGCTGGCCTCCGAACAGGCCAAAGACCTGACGTTTATCAAGGAACTGATCGAGGCCGGACAGTATAAATCAATCATCGATAAATGCTTTCCGCTGGAACAGGCCGCCGAGGCGCACCGGTATGTTGAGACAGGACACAAAAAGGGAAATGTGGTCATCACTATATAAAAATGAGGAGCCACAGCAAGCGTCCCGCCTCAGATCTACTTTAGCACAACGTGGCCTGAGGCGGGACGAGATACTTCCTATCGGTTTGTCAGACGGCGTTTAGCTCGACGAGCACACCTTGTTCTTGACCGTCGGCGCTTGCGTCACCGCGCCATTGCTTTGAATGGTCCATTCCACTTCCCAGGTACAATCGCACGTGCCCGCCGGCCCACTCACGATGGCGAAGAACTTGGATTGCCACGTCACACCCGCCGCACCGCTCGTCGCAATGTCGTTGCCGCTTAAACCAATGCCGCGCGAGGGTGTGCCTAATCCCGGACCATCCACCCAGCGCACCGTCAAGCCGGCGTGCTCTTTGACGCTCGATGGTTCAGTGTAATCGTCGGGACCCAGGGTTTTGCCCGTGTACGGATACGCTTCGCCGTTCTCGGTCTTGTGTCCGGTGCGGCTGTCGTAATGGAACGTCCCCTTCACCCACTGGCCTTCCGTACACAGCGCCGGATCGCTGCCGTCTTTCAGTTTGGCCTCCACTTCAAAGTTGTAGAGCAGGTAGAACGGACCGGCGGGGGCGGGATTGGGCAGCGGATCCGGAATAGTGCTGTGGCCGCCCAGCGTGCGGCTCATCGCGTTCGTCATCCACCACATATCCATGCCCGAGCTGCTCGAAGTTTTCACGTCCATTGAGGCGCAGCCACAGGTCTTGCTCGACACCAGCAGCAGATCCGCCGGCACGGTTTCGTAATACGTCGTCGCCTGATAACCCTCGTCGTCGATCACCGTCAGCGTTGGGTAGTAGACTTGAGTCGGATCGCTATAGCTATGCGTGGCAGTGATGCCCGTGGCCTGCGTGCCATCGCCGAAGTCCCACGCCCACTGCACGATCGCGCCATCCGGATCGAACGACGTCGATCCATCGAAGGTTACGAACACGTCGAAGAAGCTGGCCACGGCCTGCGACACTGGCAATTTGGCGACGCGCACCGTCTCAGTGATCATCCCGGACTGTCCGGCGACATCGGTCAGCGTGACCCGCACTGGATATTCGCCGGCGGGCAGGGCGTGCGTATCCCATTTCACCTGCCAGGCTTGCGGCAGCACGTCCAGCGGTTCTTCGTGCGAGGGGCCGATCGGGATCCAATCGGGACCGCGCTGATATTCGAACTGCGCGTCGACGATGTCGTACTCGGTGCTGCCATCCCAGGCCAGCAGGAAGCTGGTGCCCGCGATCGTGCCGCTCTCCTGTTCGGGATAAAACAGCACGGGCACGGGTGGCTCGCCACCCGCCGGCGCAGTCTGATGGTTGAGCGTGAGGGGTAGAAAGACGGTCTTGGGATCGACGGTGAAGATCAGATTCAGATCAGCCAGGGGGCCAGTGCTGCCTTCCGTGAGTCCCAGCACGGTCACCGTCACCACTTGGCCGGACGGCGCAGACGGTGGCACTGCTACTGTCCAGTTTACGGTGGCGGGCAGTTGGCTTGGGTCGATCAGGTTATGGCTCAGCAGGACTTGCCAGCCCGGCTGGCTGGCCGATGTTTCGAGCACGATCGGCGTGGTGATCGGCTCGAAGCCGCCCACCTGGAACGAACCGGTCTGCAGGCTGCCCGCCGAGGCGACGACTGGCACGTTGTTGAGCCAGTCATAGACGCTGTCAGCTGGATGCTGTCGATCGAGGTTGCGAATCCAGAAGCGGAAGCAATACTTGCCCGCCGTGCCCGGCTTGGACGTGCAAATCTCGGCGGTCTCGCCCGGCTCGATGGCTACTGTCTTCCGCGAGGACGAGACTTCTGAGGCCGCCAGGCCAAAGTTGTGAACGGCGATGTCGGCGCTGACGGCGACGATCTTGGTGCAGACGTTCTTCACTTTGATGCAGACCTGGTCGCCTTTTTCGTAAGGCTCGCCTACCTGCTCCAGACAGTCCCCGGCGGTGGTGATGCCGGTCGGCATTGACTCGCCAATCGGTTGAGCGTAAGACGAGACTGCGGCCAGGGTCAGACTGATGAACAACACACCCAGGATAACACTCAGCAAACATACAAAACGACGCATGGCTTCCTCCTTAATTGAGCTGTGATGCTCAAAAGACGAAGCGGCCGCGCCGCACCTTTCCATGAGTTTTGATGACTGTCGCGCCTCACCCATTCCCGCAAACAGCGCGGGACCTGCGGCGGCCCCCTCTCCTGAAATCGCATCCTGAGCGAAGCGGAGCAGCGTCGAAGGACGATTTCAGGAGAGGGGGTTGGGGGGTGAGGTTATCACCGCGTCCCTTGCACAAAGATGAGTTCCAGGCGCACGAGCACATCACTGCCGCCCGGCCCACTGACGGTCAGCGTCACGGTGTAGAAGCCCGGCAGGGTGTAGGTGTGCGTGGGATTGAGCAGTGTGCTGCCCACGGTGTCGCCAAAATCCCACAGACTAGCGGTGTAATCGCCGGATGACTCGTTGAAGAAGAAAACCGTCAGGGGCGCCGGTCCCGCGAGCGGGTTGGCGATGAAATTCGCGTGCGGCGGATCGGCCGCCCACCCGATCGCGAAGATACCCGCTTCACCGATCGGCGCGCTGGCGATCCAGTTGAGCGTTTCGCTGCGGCCTGAGCTGGGCACCATCTGCCATGCCTGCGTCTGGCGATCGAAGTGTAGGATGTGTAGCTGATCTTCGCGCAGACCCAGGCGATCGATCGTGTCCTGGCTGTAAAACAAGGTGAACACCAACGACACAGAAGCACTCCGCCCCTCGGAGCGCTTCACCGGACCCGCTGGCAACAGCACGTCGATGTCGAGCGGCGTGCCGACGAGTCCCTGAATCGTCACGGGCAGCGATGCCGTGATCGCCGCGTATTCGGCCGCGGGCATGACGATCACTTGATTGCGTGATCCCACGATGGGCTGCGCCGCATCGACCATCACCAGCCCGTCACGCAGCGGTGCATTGCCGTCGATGTGTGCGGGGCCGACGCCGCCTGCCGCTAAATACCAACGCATCAACTCGCGTGTCGAACCGGCCTGCACGTGCAGTAGGCCGTAGTGAGGCAGCTCATCGCCGATCGACGCAGTGAAGACCGTCGTCCACGTGATCGATCCCCTCGCCTGCATGGATTTGCGCCAGGCGCTGCTGCAACCGATCGCCGCATCAGGTACACAGAGCTGCGCGCTCGGCGTCACCGTGATCGCATCGAGGCTAGTGAGCGTCACTGTCAGCGTCGTCAACGCAGAGCCGGTCATGTCGTAGGCTACATCCAGACTTGAGCGCCACGTATCGGTCATGAGCTGAATCGTCTGATTCGCTGCCGGGGAGAGATCGTGCACGCCGTGATAACGCGCACCGACTGAACCGGCAGCCGCATAGCGATCGAGAAAGACCCAGGCCCGATCGGCTGGCTGCACCCCGAGTAGCTCGATCGATCCCAGCCCGCCATTGATCCGTGTGCCGTAGGTCGTGCCTTGATGGACGAGACGGCTTGAGGCGGAAGTCGTCACGTAGATCTGTGGATACAGTGCAGCCAGTTGTCCGGCTGTGAACAAGCCGCTGCTGGTCACGCTGATCGTCGGCTCGAATAGCAAGGCCGTGGGCGAGGCCGTGCCGCCGCGTGTGATCAGCGGCAGATAAACTTGCCGGCCCGGCGTCCGGCCAAACAGATGTTGAGTGAAGCCCAACGCTGGCCCGGCAGTGAGATTCGCCGGCACGTGCAGCCATTCAGGCGATAGGCCTTGAAGGTGACTCCAATTTTGCAGCGTTTGCCAATCGGGTGCGGCGTGCACGCGCCACTGATCGGTGTTGAGGCACACGCTTGGCGTACCGCTGTGCCACAACTCCGTGGCGGTGTAGTGCAGCGACATCGCCGAAGCGGCGAAGTCCGAAGTCACGCCGCCACAGATCGCGGGGTTGGAGGCAGCCGTCACCAGCGGCAGATCGGCGCAGGTGCAGTAGGTTTCGACGCGGCCATCCAGATCGAGGTCTTGATATTCGTCGTACAGGAACAGCGCGTAATGCCCCCACTCGTGGATCAGCGTGCGATAAGCATTCGCCTGCGACCACGCTCCCGCGATCGATCGGAAGGCATCTGCGCCATCCCAATAACGACCCAGCAACACTTCACCCGATCGATACACGGTGCCCGTGATGCTCGCGGTGGTGTAAGGCCGTGTTGCGCTGATGATGCCGCCCACACGCGCCGAAGGCCGATAATCGTTGGCGGCACGCACGCGCACATCGGCGGCATCCCAATAGCGCCCGCCTGCGTGAATGCTCACTGGTCCGATCGCCAACTGCCCCTCCGTCAGATCGTACAGATAGGCCGAGGCACTGCGTAGTCCCGTCGTCAAATCCGCTGCGAAGGTGCTGGTCGGTGCAGGCTGCCATTCCAGACTGACAACCATGTTGAACAAGACTAGAGGATTACCGATTGAGATCGTCACATTGTCTGTCACGGGCAGCAGCGTGGGGGAGACGGGCGACCAACTGGTGGCATAGACCCAATAGGCGGGGCCGTGATCGATCTTGCCTGAAGGCTGCGTGTGGAGTAGCTGCAGTGTGGCGAGATGCGTACAGCCGATCGGCAAGTTGTTCACCGGTTGGCCGCCGGCATTCGTCGTCACCGGCACATCGGCCAAAGGGAATGCAGCGTTCGGTGCGGAAAAGCAAAGCACGCGCAGCGTGGCGTTGCTTAAAGGTAGCCCGGCTCCGTCGATAAAACGCAGGCTGCCGTTGGTGGTACTCGCCGCAACCGGCAGGCGTGCGCTGCTGGTGAGTAGCGTGCAGACTCCCAACGTAACGACGGTACCGAGTGCGATGGCTAACCAACAGCGAGAAAAGTATGTCACAGATCGCCTCCTCCCTATCCTGGCTTGTGCGGTAGAATCACTATGATGCAGACGCAGCACGCAGGTTAAACCTTTCCTCCAAGTTATCACGAAAGCCGGTCGCATGACAAGCGGCAATTCTGAAACGGCGAGACGCGTTCTGGCCGCCCTGGGTTCCGCCGACGAGGCCACCCTGCTCGAGCTCGTGGGCGATCCTTTCGCGCTCGCTACACTTGCAGCGCAGCCCGCGATCGAACGCCACGCCGATCGGTGGAGTATCACTCCCGCCGCTGCGACACCGCTCTTGGCTGAGTGGCAGCGATCGGACCCTGGCGGCTTCCGGCAGTTGCACCTGCGCGCCATCGCCTATCTAGCCGATCAGTTGCGCGCCGGTGATCGATCGAACGAGCCAGTATTCAGCGCCGTCTTCAATCGGCTGGCCGATCAGCTGCTGCTGGAACAACCCGATCAATTCCTCGCACTGTTGGAATCAACCGCAGAGGTAGAACTGCATGATCCTTTCGGCCAACAAGGCCGCCGCTTTTATAGAGCCTTGGGATTGAGTCTGCGCGATCGGTATGAAGCAGCGATTGACGAGTTCGGCGCACTGCTGGCCGAGGCGGAGTTGGATCAGCAGGTGCGTGGTCGCGCCTTGAACAGCCGCGCCAATTGCTGCCGCTATCTGGGCCGCTTGAGCGAAGCCCTTGACGGCTATCATGCCGGGCTGGCTTTGTGGACAAGTTTAGGCAATCGGTTGCGCGCCGGGCTGGCCCGCTTGAATCTGGGGATCACGCATTACGATTTGCAACAGTATCGTGAGGCCGAAGAATTTCTGCAGCAAGCGACCCATGACTTCGCCGAGGCCGGCGCCGCACAATGGCTGGCCGCTGCGCACAACGAATTGGGGCTAGTCTATCGCGATCAAGGCCGGTGGACCGAAGCGCTGAGCCACCTGCATATCGCCGAGGCAACCTATCGTGCCGCAGCTGCGGCTGATCCGTTGGGCCGCGTGCTGAATAATCTTGGCGAGGTGCAGCTCTTTCAAGGCCAGCTGGCTGATGCGGTGGTCGCTTTTCAGGCGGCGGACTCCTTGATGCAGACACGGACCTATGCCGTCGATGTGCATCTCAATCTAGGCCTCGCCCAGCAAGTCTGTGGCGATCTGGAACAGGCTCAACTAGCGTATCAAGCTGCGCTCCAGCTGGCCCAAACAATCAACCGCCGCGATATTCTGCCGCACATTCACTATCGTCTGGGCGATGTCCTGCAACGACAAGGCCGTGCGACTGAAGCGCTGGCCGAGCTCAGCGCCGCCGCGGAGATCGTCGAACAGACCCGCACGCCGCTGCGCGATGAAGAATTGAAGATCAGCTTGTTGGGGCGCTGGCAGCAAGTGTATGAAGCACTCGTCCTGCATTGTCTGACGCTGGGAGATGAGGCCGCCGCGTTTGAATGGGCCGAACGATCGCGGGCGCGGGCCTTTGCCGAAGCCATCCTCGATCGAAGCCGTTCCACTCCGCTAGCGGTCGACTCTGTGCGCGTGATCGCGCTGGCGGAAGTGCAAGCCGTTCTGCCTGATGACACGGCGGTGCTGTGTTATTTCACCACCGGCGTACTCGATCGCGATCTGCCGCTGCTCCGCGTGCTGCCTGCCGGATCGCTGCGTGATCAGCTGCTCACCCCGGCGCGCACGCTGCTTTTTGTCATTACGCGCCAGCGTCTGGTCGTGCAGCAGTGCGCGCTCGATCCGAATGCGTTCACAGCGGCCACACCCCGCCGCGCCATCGACGATCGTCTGCTCGACCCCGGGGTGCTGCGCCGTTTATCCGAGGCGCTCTTGCATCCGCTCGACGACATGCCGCATCTCAAGCGCCTGTATGTGATCCCACATGGTCCGCTCCATCACGTGCCATTCGCGGCAGTGCTTGACCGGCAACCCCGTGAACTACAACTCGCGTATGCGCCGAGCACCACCCTGTTGGCGCAGCACAGTCTTCGATCCCATCCAGCATTGGCACGGTCAGATTGTCTGGCCGTCGGCTATGATGGGACACAGGGCCAGCTACGTCACACAGAAAAGGAAGCACAGCTCATCGCCGATCTCACCGGAGGTCAGGCGCTGATCGACCCGCACGCCAAGCGCGAGCAGCTGCGCGAACTCAGCGGTGATCGCCGCTGGTTGCACTTTGCCTGCCACGGTCAATTTAACATGGAAGCGCCGCTCGATTCGTTTCTGGAAATTGCCGAGGGGGAACGCTTGACGGCTCGAGAGATTTTGCGGGACTGGCGCATCACTGCCGAACTGGTCACGCTCAGCGCGTGCGAAACCGGCGTCAGCCGCATCCTGCGCGGTGATGAACCGTTGGGGCTGATTCGCGCCTTTCTGCATGCGGGCGCCGGGGCCGTGTTGGTCAGCCAATGGCCAGTGGAGGACTTGCCCACGTTCCTGTTCATGCAGCAGTTCTATCGCCTGCTGTTTGAGCGAAACACATCCGATCTGGCGCGGGCATTGATCGCCGCCCAGCACTGGCTGCGTCATTTGACCGTGGCCGAAGTGGAGTCTCAACTGATCGCTTTGACGCCGAGGGATTCGAGTGTGGCAGAGACCGCATTGACCTTGTCACTTGAGGCGCGGCCTTTTGCGCATCCACGCTACTGGGCGGCTTTCAAGCTGATCGGGTGAGCCGCTCCCCCTCTCCTGAGAACGCATCCTGAGCGAAGTCGAAGGATGTTCTCAGGAGAGGGGATTGGGGGGTGAGGCTAAGGTCACTTCAACTTGCAGTTCACTCAGCCGGGCGATCGGCACACCCTCCCACGACGCCAGGCCCCACGCATCTGTTGTGACCTCCCGTCGTTCCCCGGCTACGATCAACGTCACAGGAATGCCACCCAAATCGGGCCAGCTGCGATCGAGCAGTATGACACGCGCCTCAATTAAGCATTCAACTGGATGCTGTGCATCGCGGTAGGCGGCCAGTCCGATCGGTCTAGCTGCCCCCGGCAGCTCGGCTGGATCGAGCTGGAGCAACACTTCGGAAAATCGTCCTGCGTCTGCGGGCGCACGTGTCGCCGCCGTGGCTGCTGCGGGTCGCAGCAAAGGCAGTAAGTCGGCGGTGAGCTGCAGCGTTATACGCGCGCCGACACGCTGTAGGGCCTCGCGCAATTTCTCGCTCAACGCTTCGCGTTGTAACCGATGGCGGAGCGCGCTCGCGGGTGCCGGCTCGTGCGCAACGGATAGCAGAAAACCGAGATCGGGTTCGGGCACACGTTCGAGTGAGGGTAGTTCATCGGCGCGTGCTGCCAACTCGAACTCATACAGGCGCGCGTAGGCACTCGCACAGTTGAGGCAATTATCTAAATGTGCAGCGACTTCAGGATACTGCGCGGCGTAATCTTCAGCGGAGCATTGCGCGCTTACGTAATCCGCCAGCTGTGACAAACAGACTTCACAGGCGGTCTCGTCTTGTGGTGCAAGGGCTTGCTTCAAGCGTTGAACGCGATCATCGGACGTCATCGACTTCTACTCCTCTCGTAAGGACGCGGCCCGCCCGGTAAACCTTTCCTGTTCTTCCGGCTTGAGCGGGAAAAGATCGGACAGAGAAACCGGGTTTCTACATTCCAAATGGAATGGAACGATTAACGCGGAGAAACCCGGTTTCTGCGCAGCAACTTGTTTGGCTCGGACGAGTCGGTTTTCTTTATGCGGCCTTCAACCATTGCCGCAGCAGCGGCCACTCGCGCAGCCGCGCGATATCCTTGGTGCGCGTCACCTGTACGTGGCTGGGCAGCACGCGCTGCCTGCTGGTCGAGCTTTCGACTTGAGCCAATGTTTCGTCGGGCAGATCGTCAAAGTAGCGGCCGATCACGACCCGGCGCGAGCGATCGCTGATCGGGGCACGCTCGATCAAGCGGCGCAGCTGCTGCGTATCCAGCTCGGTCACGACCTCCGTCTCGATCAGTGGGGTCACCTCGGCCGGCGAAGGCGCGTGATCATCATCCGTCAGCAGCACCAGGCGTTTCCGCCGCCGCAGTTCGTCGATGGCCACCCGACCGGCGATGCGCTGCGCCCAGACGCGAAAGGCGGCCGGCTCACGGCACTCGCTCCAGTGCTCGTACACGCGCACCAGGGCGATCTGCGCGCAATCCTGCGCCAGCGCCTCGGCTTCCGCTTGATCGTGCACGACGTGATAGGCCGCGCGTAGCAGATGCGGCCATAACGCCTCGTAGCCCCCGGCTTGCTCAAGCCGATCGGGACTGCCGCAGGCCTGATGGAGTTCAACGCTGGTCGTCGGCGAAGATGGATCGCTGGTCATTCGCCCAATGATAACATGGAAGACAGTCAAAGCCACAGCGAAGCCTCCTGCCGGGCAATGGTCAGTGCTTGCTTTCCACCCTTCGATCCACCTTAAGGAGGATTACACGTTATCCCATGTAGCGTAAAGTGAATGGACAATTACGACAGGTACCATCGCCGGACTTGCGCTGGAGAACAAGGCTTCTTTTGGCGCTTCCGGGTTGAACGGAATGCTACGCAGAAACCGGGTTTCTAAATCAAGCATTTCCCGCTGACGCCCAGCGGCCCGTGCCC
>JAUQXC010000166.1 GCA_030834825.1 Thermoflexales bacterium | reverse complement strand
CACGCGCTTCCAGAAACCGATTTCGTCCAACACGCCCACATGGTAACCAAACGACGGGTTGGCTACACCGCCCAACATGAACGGTGCTTGGCCTACATGTACGGCCCCGGTGAACGCCGTTGTTTCCTTTGGGCCGTCGTTAACACTGATCCAGATGTAGCCACTCTCATAATTGTAACCCCCCGCCAAGAAATACCAAGTGTCGAGGGTCGGACTCCCTAGGTTATTTGCAATGGCCCGGGTAAGAGTTACCCCATCTGGCCCGGCGACCTGGAAGTAAAAGCGATCCATGACTGTGTCATAGTCCAACGAATAGTCACGGTCATAGTAAGGATAGTTTTCGATACGTTTACCGACAAAGGTGTGGTAGTCCGACTTATTATCCAGCTTCACCCAAGAGGTAAATGTGAAGCTGGTGTTAGCCAACTCGACCGAGGGTCGGGTGGGAATGGAAAAGTATTGATGATCGCCATTAAACGTGCGAGCGCCTTGGATTACGCCTAGCGCGTTGCCAGGGGCGTTGGCGGCAGTCAGGGTATTGGTCCCTAGCTCATCAAGTGCACTGCCTGTCGTCTCGTCAAGTTTCCAGTACGAGGCTAATCCATTTTCTAGTGGAGGGATTTCGCCTGGCTGATAGAGGAACGAGAGGATAGGCGAAGTCATGGTCAGCGGGATGGTAACCGCTTGAGCGATGGCAGTGCCGCCCGCCGAGGTATTGAACGGATACGCCAGCCCTTGGCCGTTGTTGTACAACGCGGCCACCTCCGCTGATGTCAGTGCTCGCTTCCAAAAGCCGACTTCATCCATCCAGCCTGAGTGGTACCCGTAGTAGGGATTATCCACGGCCCCCAGCATGAATGGTGCCTGGCCTACATGGGCGTTTCCCGTGAAAGGCGTGGTCTCTCTTAGGTCGCCATTGACGCTGATCCAGACGTAGCCCCTAGCCGCATCGTATCCGCCTGCCAGGAAGTACCACACGTTGGCGGCTGGGCTGCCCAGCGAGTTGGCCATGGCGCGGGTGAGGGTGACCCCATCTGGTCCGGCCACCTGGAAAATGAAGCGGTCAAAGTTGATGTCGTAATAGAGCGAGTAGTCGCGATCGGTCTCTGTAATTTCAATTTGCTTACCAACAAAGTTGCGATGATTGGCCTTGTCTGTCATCGATACCCAGGCCGTAAAAGTGAAGCTGGTATCGCCCACTTCAACGGAGGGTCGGGTGGGGATGGAGAAGTATTGATGATCACCGCTAAATGTGCGCGCGCCTTGGACCATGCCCACCGTGCTTCCCGGCGCATTGGTGGCTGTCAGGGGGTTGGTACCCAGCACATCAAGCGCATTACCCGTTGCCTCATCAAGTTTCCAATACGAGACCAACCCATTTTCCAGCGAGGGAGCTGCCTTCAATAGAGCACTTTGCCGCCCGGTGTGTCTGGCGGCGATGGATACCGTTGGCGTGGAAACACCGCTGGCCATCCAATTGTTAATCGCACCAGTCCCTTGTTCAAAATGTCCATTCCTAATCAAATCATTAGCAGGCGGTAGGAAGACATCCGGATCACTGGTCGCATCGTACCTGGAGACTTCGAACGACAGAGATCCTGAGTTGTCCGAGTAAAGTGCGTCCATGATGTGCATTTGCAACTGAGACGTATCTGCCGTCCAGAGAAAAGTATATTCATGACTAGGGTCAACCGCGTCCTGACCATTTTGGGCGGCTAGCAGAACCCCATTAAAATCGACATTGGGACTGTAATAGCAAAAGACGCCGGGCGTACAGTGACCAGCAATACTCCACTGCGCATCAGCCCAAGCACCACCTCCAATCGTATATTCAAACGTCCCCGTAACTACGATCCGATAAGTCTGCCCCACTTCCAACCCGCCGACCGTAACGACATTGCCTTGAGCGGGCAAAGTGCCTTGGTAAACGATTGGTGTGCTAGCGGGGTCTCTGAAGGTTGTTGCTGGAAGATGCCCATATCCATCCTTCGCCCATGAAACCGTATAAGTATTCGAAGGGGTGATGACGTACGCGGAATACTGTCCACTTAAATCAGATATCAGCATCCCTTGCGCACTCGGCTCAGTAGTAACATTGACGCCCGCCAGCGGCGAACCTGTGTTGGTATGAGCTGTACCCGTGATGGCCCAGGCGTAGAAGGTGGTGTGAGCGTCGCCGTCCCCGGCAGGCCAATCTTCCTGGTTCTGTGCATAATCCAGGGCGCGTGAGCGGAAAGCGTAAGTACGTCCTGTAGTTCCAGTAAATGATGCGGTGGTGGTGACAACGTCTATCTGCCAATCTGTCCAGGCACTACTGGCTGTCACATCACGATATTGCACATCATAGGCTTGGATTCCGGAGCCTCCCGGATCATAGCCACTCCACTTCACCGTGACCTGCTCTTTGGAAAACTCAGGCAACGCTTCTACCGCGCTGATGGGTGCTTCGGTATCAGCCATAGGCAGTGCAGCTCCGGCGGTAAGGTCAGGCGCAGCCTGAATATTCAAAGTGACAGTGAGCAGGGTGAGGATCAATACCAGGACAAACAAACGTACGAGGGAAGAGAACCGTGACATGATAGATGCTCCTTGTGTTAAATGAACCGTGTCGTGAATGGTGGATCTCTATCCCTCGCGCTAGAGACCCACTCGTCGCGTCATTTTAAGTATAGGCCAATTCATCGCCTCGTCAATTGACACAGGTTACGAGGCTGGTGGGGCTTACCGTTCTGGCCGGCGCAGCGGTTCCCCGTGGGCGAAACGTTCGATCGCAAGTTGGGCCTCCTTCAGGTTGGCGCCCGTGATCTCGCGATAGCGAAAGATGGCCTGCACGCGGTTGCCGGCGCGGACCAACGCGGCGACTTCGCTCAGCGTGGTCTCCGGCACCAAGGGATCGCGTTTGGCCGGGGCAGGGCGCACTTCATCAGCCATGATAATTGAACTGCCGCAGTTGGCGCAGCGTAGTGGAGTCGAGATGAAGTTAAGGGGCGCACCGCAATTGGGGCAATCAAGCGAGTCGAGCATAGAGGTTTCCTTTCACACACTTGTCCAGCTTTGGAGCAGGCCGTTTTGTTCAGATTACGACCGGCTGAATTGCA
This sequence comes from Thermoflexales bacterium, assembly GCA_030834825.1. Classification (GTDB taxonomy): domain Bacteria; phylum Chloroflexota; class Anaerolineae; order Fen-1058; family Fen-1058; genus Fen-1058. The sequence continues at coordinate 11,825 of JAUQXC010000166.1, read as the reverse complement.
GGATGGTAAAACTGGCTTGCGTTACCACGCTCTCGATCGTGCTGAGTCTGTTCCGAGTGTCTTCGGATAAGTGCCAGTAGTTGGGTGTCATCTGAATCAAATCAAATAGCGCCTCGCCGGTGAGTGTCAGATCATAGGCGAGATGCTGCTCGCCCGTCAAGTGAAATATTTCGGCGAGTTGTGCGCTGACGCGCTGTTGTTTGTTGTCTTCGATTCCAATTAAGTTGAAATTTGCCCGCAAATTCGACAAATGATCGGGACCCGGTATCACCACCAGCAAGCGGCCCCGGCGCGCCAGCACTCGCCCAAATTCGGTTGCCTGACGTGGGGCAAAGATGTTAAGTAAGACTTGCACGGAGCCGGACGCGAAAAACAACTTCCGCTTGACATCGGCGACGATAAAATGGGCCGCCGGATAACGTTTGACGGCCTGTTTGACGGCCTCTTTGGAGATGTCCACACCAAAACAACAGACATGGCGTGGCTTGAGTTGGTTATTAAGAAAGTGCTGCACCTGACCAATGTAATAACCATCGCCACAGCCTACTTCAACCACGCAATCGGGAAGCGCAGCGACGCGGCCACCGGGAATGTTGTCCAGAGATTCGCAAACTTGCTTGCACATGATCTCCAGCAACGGTTGGTAATAGCCGCGCTCCAAAAATCGTCGCCGGGCCTGCAGCATCTCTTTGGTATCGCCGACGGTCGCCGGTTGCTTTCGCTTGGCCAGCAATAGATTGATATAGCCTTCGCGCGCGATGTCAAACGAATGGGTCTGTGGACAGCGTAGCGTGGTAGCAACTTGGGTGAGAGGCGCGCTGCAGACTGGACAGATCAGGAATCGTGTGAAGTCATCTGTTCCGATAACATCTCCTCCTACAATTGCCCTGTCAGCCATATTCGTCCCGCCGCTTCCTGTGTCAGACAGCGCTCTGTCCGGTTGCGCAACGGCCGCTTGGACAGCCGATTGTGCAGTGTTTATCGATCTGCCGGTCCCGGCGGCGGCGTCGCGGGTGGAGGTGTTAACGGCAAACCGAAGTAGGTCTCCAGCACCTGTCGCGCCAGCGGCGCCGCATTGTACGATCCTTGTCCGCCGTTTTCCAGGAACACCACTACGACGATTTGCGGATCTTCAGTGGGCGCATACACTGCGAACCACGCATGCGAAGTCTGACTCGCAGCACCGGCTTCGGCGGTGCCGGTCTTGCCCGCTGCGCTCTGCGGAAAACCTCGGAACACAAAACCTGCCGTGCCTTTTGCCCCGGAGATTACGCCTTGCAGACCCGCTTGAATCGCACGCAAACTTTCCGGCGAGACGGGCAAGGTGCCTATGATTTCCGGCTGCCAGACTTCTTCTGGCGGTTCATTGTTCGAACCGATCTTCTGCACGATCTTGGGCCGATAGAGTGTGCCGCCATTCGCGATGGCAGCATACAGGTTCGCGATTTGCAGTGGCGTCGCCAACACGTCGCCTTGCCCGATCGCCATGTTCACACCGTCGCCGGGCAACCACTGCTCGCCTTTGTTCGCCACTTTCCAGTCGGGATCAGGAATTTGCCCTGCGACTTCCTCCACGCCCGTGATGCCCGTGGTATGTCCCAGACCAAATGCCCGCGCCATGTTGGGTAGGGCAAACGTATCGACATCCTGCACACGCTTACCAACTTCATAGAAGACCACGTTGTTGGACGCACTGAGGCCTGTCACAAAATCGATCGTGCCATCGCCGGCCGTATTCCAGTTGAACTTGCGAAACGCTTCGCCCAGCCCATCCCAATAGCCCGGATCGAAAAACGTGGAGGATGGCGTGAGTCCCGCCTTCTCCAGGCCGGCCGCCATCGTCACCGGCTTGAATGTCGAGCCGGGTGGATACGCGCTTTGCGTGGCCCGATTGAGAAACGACTGCTGACCGACCGGCGCGGCGTAAGGACTGATCAACGTGTTGGCATCGTAGGCGGGATGGCTGACCATGGCGAGAACCTCGCCGGTCTGCGGATTGAGCACCACGATCGCGCCGGTGTGATCGGCCAGGATTTTCTCAACGCCTTCCTGCAGCGGGCGATCGATTGTGGTATAGATGCTGCGGCTGGGCGCAGCAGGCTGATCGGCCAATGTCTTCACGATCGATCCGTCGCCCCCGATAACGGTGAGGGTTCCGCCGTGTGTGCCCGCGAGATACGGTTCACCCCACGCTTCCAGTCCTGCCGCGCCCACCCATTCATCGCCGCGATAACCACGTTCTTTCCATTGAGCTTGATTGTCCGCCGTAATCTGCGCGATGTAGCCCACGATATGAGGTGCGAGTCCGCGATACACCCGCTGCGCGCTCTCGCGCAGTTGAAAGCCCGACGTTTTCAGAAACTCGGCGTTGGCTTGCGTAACTTCAAAGGGCACATCGCCCAGGGGCACAAACCAATCGGCTCCGGCAGAAGCATACTTGGCTTTGAGCTCGTCGGATGACAAATTCAGAATCGGGCTGAGTCCGGCCAATAGGGAGGCTTCATCCTCGATCTCTCCCGGCACGACGCCGATCGTGACGATCTTGCCATCAACCGCCAGGCCTTTGCCTTCACTATCGTAGATGTTGGCCCGGCGTGGAATCTGATATTGAAGCTGAAACTGGCCGCCACCTTTCAAATCAGGCCAGACCAGGCCGTCTTCCCAGTTCACACGCCACTGACCATCTTGCAGTGAGAGCATCATCTCGTGATCGGCCTGCAAAGTACCGAACAAGGCCGTGTCCCATTCAATGTGGTAGTTGGCGCGCAGTTGCTCGCCCTCCTGCAACGCCGAGCGCAGTTGAGCGCGCACAAAGCGGGCTGTGGCTGTGGCTTGGGCGGCCGTGTAACGGTTGGCAAAAGATTCCGGCGCGAGCTTGGCTTGTGTCTCGCTCGAGACCAGGCCATACATCGTGTTGTAATCGGCCCGTTCCCAGGCCGCGAGAAATTCCTGCGCCCGGGGTTCGCCCGGCGGCAGCGCCGCATCGAGCGTGGGTGTAGGCGCTGAGGTGGGCGTGGCCGTGCTGCTGCAGGCCGCCGCCAAGAGACAGATGAGGAGAAGCAGTTTCTTGAACATGGCGAGATTATAGCGGAGGGGGCAGGGGGCGACAAGCAGCAGGTGATAAGTGCCGCGTGATGAGTGAGCGGTAGATCGTGATAATTTGCTTTTCACGCACCACTTGCCAGGATGCTTTTAAACACCGGGCAGGCATAGCTGATGTGCGCCTGGCACAGTGTGGGCACATCGTTGCCGGCTTCCACGCCAAGCTGGCGCAATGAGCGGACGACGTGACACAACGGCAGGCCCATGACATTGGCGAAACACTGTGAAAAATTTTCCACTGGATGAAACCCGCTGTGCTGAATGGCATACGCGCCGGCCTTGTCGAACGGATCGCCGCTGGCGATATAGGCTTCGAGCTCTTCGTCGCTATAGTTACGCATGGGGACGTCACTGTCTGCCAGATCGGTAAGCGCTCGATCGGTCTGAAGATCGAGCAACGTGATCGCGGTATAAACTTGGTGGGTACGCCCGCGCAGGCGCCCCAACATCGATCGGGCTTCGGCCGCATCGCGCGGCTTGCCCAGGGGTTCACCCGCCAGTGAGACGACTGTGTCAGAAGCGAGAATGATGAAGCCGGGAGAAGGCGGAACGCGGACATGGCGCGCTACGGCGAGCGCCTTTTCGCGGCTCAACCGCCGTGCCATATCGGCCGCCTGTTCGTTGGGCAGCGGAACTTCGTCGATGTCGGCGGAAGTCGTTTCCACCGACAGACCCAGTAGTTTGATCAATTCGCGACGGCGCGGTGAGGCCGAGGCGAGCAGGAGACCGGCTTTGACGCTGTGATCTGGATGTGCTATCATGACTTTAGCTTTCCAATGTGCAGGCCAGCTCACTTGAAGTGTTGTCAGGCTGAACGCAGTGAAGCCTCTGACCTGAAAAACTAAGATGCTTCGCTCAGCCTGACACACGTGAAATGAATGACTATGACTCCTCGTCGTTGGGCAATTTTCATTGGTATCAACATCGTCGTTTCCGCCTTGACCGTCCTGTTGGTCCTCAACTCGTGGGAAGCCAGCCGCACGACCCCGCGTGCCGCAGTACCCACCACGGTGCCTACGCTCAATGCTCAGGCACAAACGCAGGTGGCGGCCTCGGCCGTGCCGACCAGGACGCCAACGCCGGCTAATCTGCGCAAGTATACGGTAGAGTCGGGTGACACCCTCAGCGAGATCGCACGCAAGTTCGATGTCTCGGTGGCCGACATCATTGCCATCAACAAACTGGCTAACGCCGACGTCCTCTCAGAAGGCCAACAGCTGTTCATCCCCGGCAGCTCGGTGACGGCCACACCTACGCGCATTCCGATTCCCACCTCGACGCGTGCACCGTTGCCCGTTATCACCGGTACCGCCTCCACAGCGCTGGGTGATTTCTTCGTGACGATCCGCGAGATCAAATCGCCCGGCAGCCTGGCTGGCGAGCAAGTCATCTTGACGAACTTGAGTGGTCAGGTAAACATGGTTGGCTGGACCATGACCGATGGCGAAGGCAACAAGTTCACCTTCCCCAGTCTCTCGCTGCTGTCTAACGGCGAAGTCACCGTCCATACTGGCCGAGGCACTAATACGCCGACCGATTTGTATTGGGGTCAGGCCGAATCGCGCTGGGCCTCTGGCAAAGTGGCCTATTTGCGTGATCCCAGTGGCAAGTTAATCGCCACCTACCAAGTCCCCTGAATCAATCCTTCCCGTTCATAATGGGAAAGGGCCAGTGTGTGAGTGACAACAAAACAGCCGCCAAATGCGGGCGGCTGTTGGCGGCGAAGGAGTTTCTCAACTCTTCGGTTGCTGATCGCTGTTGGTCGTCGTGTCGCCGGGCTTGTTTTCGTCCTCGCTCTGCAGTCCCTTGCGGAATTCCTTGATGCCGGTGCCTAGCTCTTTGCCGACCTTGCTAATGCGGCCCACCCCAAACAGGATCAGTATGATCACCAGGATAATGATGAGTTCCGGTCCACCAGGTCGAATCATGCGACTGCACCTCCCGGGCATGGCCCATGTGATATAAGGATTATAGCACAGGTCGATTCATCTTTTACGCCAGTAGCGTTCGGCTGCCTGGCCCTCTCCCACGAATTCTGCATAAGCGCGGAGGCGCTGCCGGACTTCGTCATCATCGCGGAAGAACGTGCTGATCTGCGATCGATGCTGTCCAAATGCCTCGCACTTGGCTTGTAAGGCACCCTCACTCAACCCGATTGTTTCACTCACCCAATCGTCTGCCGTGCCGCCGGCACGTTCCCACACCTGGGTCAGGCCTTCCGGCCGCTCGGCGTAGGGATAATCCTCATAATAGATTAGCTCTGTCGGTAACTGTTCTGCTGCCAGCCGCGTGATGATATGATCGACGTGTTTTCCCGCGGTGAGGGGAGTGTACAAGCGTGCTACCGATCCACTACTATTCAAGCGTTCCACCCGCGAGTGCACAGCGTTTGCCACTCGATCGATCAGCTCCCGATCGCGCACCTCAGCGAAGATCGCTTCTTCGGAGTCATACAGCGGCCGACCTGTTTCATCAACCCGATAGACCGCATCGGCAAAGGGCAGCTGAATGAGATAGCAGCCCAGGCGATCACAGGCTGCGCGGTCTTCATCACGACGGCGGGCCGGGGCATCGTCGTCCAACTGCCAGCGTTGGTGCAGACTGCGCGCAAAGGCGGAGAGCGGCGCACTGCCGGGTCGATCGCCGCCAAAGATCGTCACCACGATCGGGCGTGCACCGTCCTGCGCCAATTGGTAAATCCAGCCGCCGCAGGAGAGCACGGCATCATCAGGGTGAGGTGAGAGAAAAATTGGACGAGAAACAGAGGGCATTTCGTTGACAGTCCTTCATGGGCGTGTTACAATCTTGCGCGCAGAGTCGGGCCGTTAGCTCAATCGGTAGAGCAGAGGCCTTTTAAGCCTTTGGTTCAGGGTTCGAGTCCCTGACGGCTCACACACAAAGCGCCTCCTGAAATTATACTTCAGTAGGCGCTGTTGTTAGGCGCAGTGTCCAGTACCTAACGTACGCGAGGGGATCCAGACGGATCCCCTCGCGTTGACTTACTGGGAACGTGCAACTTGAACTAACGGCTCATTGCTGGGGTGGGCTTCAGCAGGCCCAAGTGATCGTCAAGCTCACGCGTAGCCTGATCTTTCGTGAAGCCATATTTTTCCTGCAGGAGGCCGATCAACCGATCGCGTTGACCGTTGATTTTGTCCAGATCGTCATCCGTGAGCACGCCCCACCATTCCTTGACTTGGCCACGAAGCTGTTTCCACTGGCCTTTTAGAATGTCCTCGTTCATGTTTGCCTCTCCTTTAGAAGTGATTATGCGGCCCGGTCGTTTTCATTCCACTTCGGCCACACCTCGGGCGCTAGATGTCGCTTTGTTGCTATGCTTTAATCTAGCACACAGCCTCTAAAAAAGTCCCAAATCGCGCTCAAAATACTCTAAAAATCGAGCGAGCGGGTGGAGAGCTTAGCGTATTTCATACAATGCCAGGTTGGCAGCTTCATTATGGAAGAGCGCTTATTCAGGAGCCGCGTGAAGAATGTAACCAACGCCGGGAACCGTCTCTAATAACGAATCCAAGTCAGCGCCCAGCTTCTTGCGGATGCGGCCCAGGTACACGTGCAGGTAATGATTGGAATCACGATACTCAGGTCCCCAGACTTTGACCAACAACGCTTCGTGCGTCAGGACCGCCTCTTGATTTTGGGCCAGTTCTGCCAACAGCGCGAATTCCGTCCGCGTCAGGTGCATGTCCGTCGCGCCGATAAAAGCCCGCCGCCCCTGTAGATCGATTGTAAGATCCTTGATATGAATTTCAGGCAGTTTGGTGACCGTATCGGCTTTCGAGCGGCGCATTACGGCCCGCACTCGCGCGAGCAGTTCCTTGGGCGAGAAGGGCTTGGTCACGTAATCGTCGGCGCCGGTATCCAGGGCGTGCACCTTCAGTTCCTCGTCTTCCCGTGCGCTCAACACGACAATCGGAATGTCCGACAGCTGGCGCATGAGGGCGCACACGTCGATGCCGCTCATGCCAGGCAAAATGAGATCAAGGATCACCAGATCGTATTCGCTGGCTTTGAAGAGACGCAGGGCCTCCTCGCCGGCGCCCGCCACATCGACGGTATAGCCGCGGGCCTGGAGATTGACGCTGACCAACTTCTGGATGGCGACATTATCGTCTACAACTAGAACTCGCTCCATGTGCTCCTATCGGGGGCTGATGGGCGGAGTGCGCGCTCGATGGCGCTCATCAGCTGGGTGGCGCTAAAAGGTTTAATCAAGACATCGACGACATTCGGGTATTGATCGTGATCGATCTGTGCCTCCATGATCGAGGCCGTCATCACCAGCACGGGAAACTCCACGGTCAGGTTCGGATCAGCCGCCAGCTGTGTGAGTAAATCCCAGCCGGTCATTTCGGGCAGTTTGATGTCCAGGATCATGAGATCGGGCAGCGTAGTCCGCAAACAATCCAGTGCCTGGGGCACGTTCATGGCTTCCAGAACCGCGTAACCGCGACTGCTTAAGTTGACGGCGACTAATTTACGCACATTGGGTTCATCTTCGACAACAAGCACGGTTGCCATGGCATCCCTCTCCCGATTTTTTTCGCCGATCGATCCTGGGAACTGTCTACTCATTTAGTGCGCTTTCCCGCGACCGGCAAGGTGAAGGAGATCGTCGTGCCTGGCTGCGCTCGTTCCTGCACCCAGATATGTCCGCCATGCGCTTCAACCAGCCCTTTGCAGATCGCCAGTCCTAGCCCCGCCCCTCCCGCGCGGGTGGTGGGCGGTCTGTCCACTTGTTGGAATGGTTCAAAGACACGCGCCCGCGCTTGCGGCGGTATCCCGGGACCTTGATCTTCCACATCGATCTGGACCACGCTGTCTACAGGGTGTGCCTTAACCATAACCGCGGTCCGGGTTGGCGAATACCGGACCGCATTGCCGACAAGATTCGTCAGTACCTGGCTAATGCGCTGCGCATCGACGTAGATCAAAGGCAGGTCGGTTGGGACGTTCAGCACCAAGTCATGTTCGTTGGTTATCGTCTGCAGCTGAGCGAGTGCCGTTGCGATCACGTGCTCCAGCGTTTGCGGCTTCGGTGCGATACGCAAGGTGCCAGCTTTCAGACGCGAAAGATCCAACAACTGCTCGATTAAATCACCCAGCTTATCCGTTTCTTCGTCAATCGTCCGCAGAAAATCACGCTGATTGGCGGGAAGCCATTGGACATCGTCGGCCAGTAAGGTGGTGGCGAAACCTTTGATCGAGGTCAACGGCGTGCGCAGCTCGTGGGAGATCATGGCGAGAAATTTCAGCTTTAACTCATTCGCTTGTTCGGCCTCCTGGCGAGCCTTGGCCTCGGCCGCCAGCGAACGAATGTTGTCAATCGCGATGGCGGCCTGATCCACCAGGCCGCGCATGTGGCGCAGGTCGTCAACTTTGATGGCGCGGCGTAGTTTGTAGTGCAAGGACAGCACACCATACCAGGCCCCTCTGGCCACCAAGTGAAAAATGATCAGGCCGTGCGTTTTTAACTCTGCGAAGCGGCGGTGCGCATACGGCGACAGTTCCTTCTTCCTGAGAACACTTTCGATCACAACCGGTTTGTCGGGCGTGTAAGGCGGCAGCAGCCCCACTTCCTCCAGCGTCAAGCGTTGACCGACGAAGTCGGGCAGCGTGGTGTCTTTGTTCCACGCCGCCAGAATTTCACAGAGCGGTGGCTCCTCCGCGTTAAACGGTGCGCTGAAGATGGCCACCGAGGCGCGACTAACCGTGGTGAGATAACTGCTGGATAACAAGGCTGCAAGCACCTCATCCGGGGTGCGCACTGAGCCGATGGCCTGGCTGATCCGATAGAGCTCGCGCGTGCGTTGCAATACGGCGCGCAGCGTTTTGCTTGTCTGCTGTCGCTCGCCGACTTCCCTTTGCAAATCACGATTCAGCCGTTCCAGTTGTTCTGTGCGCTCGGTGACCCGCTGTTCCAGCTGGGCATTCAAGAGATGAATTTTTTCTTCGGCCTGGCGACGTTCCGCGATTTCATCTCTGAGATGTGCATAGGCCGTTTCGATTTGCACGGCGCGCGTGGTCGCGCGCTGCTCCAGCTCGGTGTTGAGCCGTTGCGCCTCAGCATATAACGCGGCACTGTCCAGCGCCAACGCCACGCGCTGTGCCAGATCTTCAGCGAGCGTTACATCGATCGGGGAGTAGCGCCGTCCTGATTCCGCCATGGCAACTGTCAGGGCGCCCAGGCTCCGATCGCGCGCCACCAGTGGGACGCTGATCAGTGATCGCAACTGGAGCTGCTGCACTAAGTCTAGCTGTTCGTGATCGGCGATCATCGTTTCTAGAAACGAGTCGGATATTTCAGGAAAGAATTGTGACTGTTTGCTGCGCAAAACGGCGTAGAGGCCGGTGGGATCAGCGGGGTGGGGCGGATAACGCCGCTGAATCTCCTGCGCCAACGCGACCTTAGATGGATCGGTATGCATGATCGTCAAACGCCGCAACGTGCCGTCGGCCTCCAGCAGGTCGACGGCACACCAGTCAGCCAAGTGCGGCACCACCAGCTCCATCACCTGGCCGAGGCGTGTTTCAAAGTCGAGCGACGTGGATAAGGCTGCGCTTGCTTGCGCCAGCAGGCGTTGACTCAATTCACTCCGCTTGAGGTCGGTAATATCGTGAAAGAGGTTGACGACGAATTCAAGCGCCCCGGTTTCATCAAAGACGGCTTGCGCTGTCACCAGTGCCCAGTGTTCTTCCTGGGTCGCGCGGACTCGAAAGCAAATTACCTGCGGTGGACTGAACAAGCCGCGTAGGGTCTGACGTCTCGGCAAATATTCTACCGGCAGGGGTTGTCCTGAATCGTCGAAGATTTCGTACTGGCGCAGTATGTCTTCCGTCGGTACGGCCAACAACGCCTGCACGTCCGGATAACCAAGTAGTCGCGCCGCAGCCTCATTTCCATAGATCAACTGGCCGGCCGGGTTCTGCACGGTAATACCATCGGCAATGCCTGCTAAAATGACCGCCAGATGAGTGGGCGACAATTGATCGGCGTGATCAAATTGCTTGGCCTGATCGTTCGGCGCTGAGATCTGCGAAGCTGACTGCCGCACACGCATAAAAAGTTTTCTCTCCTTATACCTACCTAACCTAAAATCAACTTAATTATAACGTTTTGTCAGGTGAGTGCCTAGTGTTTTTATTGCATAATCCAACTTTATTGAGGGATTTTTTAGGTACAGTTTGGGACTTTTTAAGTCTGTGCGTGCTATGCTTCAACTGCCATGACCCTTGACTCAGAAAGACGTTTGAGTTTACCGCGCAGGGAGACGGGGCTTACTGATAGGCGCGGCAGCGGCAAACTGAGGAGGAGATTCAAGGGCCACTGTAAGAAGTAGCCGCCGCCACGGCGGCTACTTCATTACATGACATGAGCTGGAACCCTTCAAATCATGAACGAAACCTTTCACAAATTTGCGGCTAAATTTTCACGATTAGCTGGTTCGCCTTGGATATTTATGACCGGGCTGGGAATCGTTCTGTTGTGGATTGTGACGGGACCGCTCTTTAACTTCTCGGATACATGGCAGTTAATCATCAATACAGGAACGACCATCGTTACGTTCTTGATGGTGTTTCTGATTCAGAATACACAGAACCGGGAAGCGGAAGTCACTCAGCTTAAGTTGGATGAGTTACTTCGGGCGGTTTCCCAGGCGCGCACGAGCATGGTCAACCTGGAAGAACTTTCAGAAGAAGAGCTGGAGCGCTTGCACGAGGAGTTCCGCCGCTTGCACGATTGGGAAAGCCGTAAGAATGGCGGTGGGCACCAGGGCGTGGTAGAAAATACCCAACTCGTTAAGGAGGTGGAGCATGTCAGTGACCCCGAAACTTCCTGAATCTATCAAGACAGAGCAGCAGACGACAGAACGGGTGGTGCGGCATGAAGTCTTGCCGCCTACGGCGACTTCTGAGATTACGCCGGAAGAATTGGAGCTGCGTCACCGCCAACGGCTGGTGAAGTGGAGCCAGATCTTTGCACTGGTGCTTTTCGTCTTGGAGGTCGCCATTGCTTTCCGCCTGGGACTGAAATTGATCGCGGCGAATCCGGCCAGTCCGTTTGCCAACTTCATCTATGGCATGACTGAGTTGTTCCTGGCCCCTTTCGCCGGTTTGACAGTTTCACCTGCAGTGGAGGGCGCAGTGCTGGAGGTGCCGGCCATCATTGCCATGGCCGCCTATGCCGTGCTGTATTGGCTCATTTTGCGGTTCATGTGGGTGATCTTCGATCCTGCCAAGGCGCGCGATGCTGCGAAATACAAGCCGGATGTTTAATGCGCAATGACCCTAGTTGACCGCTCACGATCAGCGGCTTGATCGGTTGAATACCCGCCAGGGTGAACGACGCACCATCGTGCTTCACGCTCATCCCGACCCGAGGCGATTGCGGCGGACTATGCGCTTGGCTTGGCTTGCTCAGCGCGCATTAGGGCGTAGAGACTCGATCGGTTTTTTAAGTCGCGTTGAGGACGGGTCGGTTAAAGATTGAAGACAAGGAGATTGAGCAATGACACTTCTTCAATTTATTTTGCTGGTTGTCGTCGCGGCCATCTGTGGCGCCATCGGCCAGGCATTGGCCGGTTATTCACTGGGTGGTTGTCTGGTGTCCACCATTGTCGGCTTCATCGGTGCAGTGGTGGGGGTCTGGTTGGCCCAACAGCTGGGGCTGCCGGAAATACTGACAGTCCAGATCGGCGGCGAGA
>JAUQXC010000165.1 GCA_030834825.1 Thermoflexales bacterium | reverse complement strand
GAGACGGCGTCGCTGTGGCTGTTGGTGTGGGAGTCGGCGTCTCGGTGTCAGTAGGCGTTGGCGTAAGTGTTTCCATGGGCAGGGGTGTATTAGTCGCTGTTGGCGTTTCCGTCGGTGCCTCGGTGGGAGTCACAGTTTCTGTTACGGTGGGAGTCACTGTTTCTGTTACGGTGGGTGTTACCGTCTCTGTCGCCGTTGCGGTTGGAGTCGGTGTCCCCTCGTCTTGTTCAACGGGATGCACTTGCATGAGGGAGGCCAATCCGGGCACACGGAAAATATTCCGCGCGATCATCTGCAATAGCGCCGCATCTAACTCGGTTGTAATGACGGTCGTAACGGTGACAGTGCCCGGCGCCACGATCTCTGGCGAGACGCTGCTATTAGCGTGCACCGCCTGGCCGACAGCCAAAGTGCCCTGGCCTGAGGCCTTGGGGATGATTTGGTTGTCGTCATCAACGATGTCAACCGCGACCGTATAGGTTCCGGTGAGCAGGTCGGTTGTATTTAACCTGCCCAGCATGAGGTCCACAGGCGCGAGTGAACTACCGATTTGTACTGGTACAGTTGCCGAGTAGATTTGTTCGCCACCCGGGTTTAGCACACGCACACGAGCGTTGGCCTCGATCGGAAGGTTGCCAATGTTCGCGATCTGAGCTGAGAGCGCTGCTTCAACACCCGCTTGATATTCAATGAAGGCGGGACGCGCTTTAACGTTGGTCAATTTCAATAACGCATCTACGACCGATACGCCAGCGTCAACCTGCAAGAGCGGCAGGTCGGTCGCTTCGAGCGTGGCGACACTGGCATGTAAGGCATATACGCCGAGTTCGGTCGGTGTGATGACAACCGGCGCCGAGATTGTCTCGCCAGGTGCGAGGGTCCAAGTGAAATGATCAGGACCATAGGCGAGCGGTGTCGGTGAAGCCGTGAGCGTGATCGAGTAAGTAGCTGTAAGGCACCCGGTGTTAGTAAGGTTGAAATCAAAGGTCGCCGGTTTGTTGCCCAATATGACCCGCAGGCCGGGATCAAACCAGGCGCGCGTATTGTAATTGGTCGCGGTGGTGAGCTGCGCTTGCAACTCCCGCACAGCATCGCGCAGATCACGGATGTCAGCCTGCACGCCGCTCCACATCGTTTGAGTCGTCAAGTCTTGCGCGATTTGTTGCAGGGCCGCATCGACCGTGATGTAGGGCGAAACAGACGCCGAGTGATTGACCACGGCTAACGCGCCGGAAACGATGCGATCACGCAGATCGGTCGTACACGATCCTTCCTCCGGTAGAGCCAGCTGCGTGGCTCCCTGACAAGTCGTCTGCATTTCCTCGGTTGCCTGCGCCAGATATTGTAGTGAGGCCTGCAGGCTAAAGTTGTTCACGCACAAATTGTCGGCGGCTTGCGCGGCCTCATAGAGGTCAAGCACTTCGCGGCTCACCAGATGGACGACGACATTCGTTTTTGGCGTATAGGGCCCCGCGGGAGCCGAAGCGCTAACACGATAGTCCTTACCCAGATTGCCGGTGAGCGTATTGAGCGTAACTAATTGTGTCAGTGTTTCGCCACCAGCCACTATCGGCTGGGGGGTAGGCAAGTCGGCCGACCAGGTAGTGATAGGCAACGTGAGCGTCAGGGTGAATGCGCCGCTGGCATTACCTACGTTCCGCAGACCAAGGTCGAAAGTTGTGGTGAGTCCGGGCGAGCTATACAGATAGGTCGGCCTGGCGGTCAAGTAACTGAAGGCTATCGCCGGAACGATGAACTGATCAGCATCGTCGGCTGACAATGAAACGTCGTCAACCGCTACGGCATTCACCGTGAACGGATGCACGGAACCCGCAGGAGGCAGATCGCACAACGGGCGTGACTCATCGCACGGTGGCTGGAAATACAAACCGAATTGACCCACGCCACCCGCTGGCAACGCGAGCGTGGCTGTCGGCGCACGTTGCGCGCCGAAGATGATCCAGTTGGCAGAGAAAGTCGAGGGTATGACTTCCAGCGCAAAGGTATGCGCCGTAGACGAAGTGTTGGTGATGTCCACCGTGAAGGCTACGCCACTAATTTGCGCGCGACCATCGTTGATCCCCTCTCCACCGGCAATAGGCCCCCAAGGCACGGTGGTGAATGTATCGGGGGTGACATTCAATTCTAAGCCTTGGTGCGGCAAGACGGTGACGGTGTGAACGGCCGTGGCAAACAATGTGGGATCATCGGCCGCAGCGGAACTGATGCGAATCGCGTAGTCGCCGGGCAAGGTGCCCAGTGCTGGCGTGACGCTGACCACGCCTTGTGTGTCAATCGCTAGCCGCCAATCAGTCTGCGGTCCGACGGCAATGAGGTAAGAGCCGGTGGTATTCGTCTTGATTTGAGCCGTGAAGCTGGTCACCTGTCTCGCCGCTACTTGCGAAGTGGTGGGATCAACAGTCAGTGCCAAGTCGCGTGCTACCGGGCCATTGAGCTCCACGCGATCGGTATCGGCCGTTTCCTCGGTAATGGTGAGCGGGCCGGTATATCCCGCGAGCGCCAGGCCGCTTGAGGTGTCAAGCGGTGCGCTACCGACATTTGCCACACTTGCGCCAATTGCTGGACCAACCGCTAACTTGGCGTCTTGCGCGTGAATGACAACGCGATCGGCAAAGTTGGGAGTCAGCGTGCGTCCACTACCACTGAGCATCACTGGCGCAGACGTGACCAGCACGAGTGTACCACTGTATTCCTCACCGTTGACCGTAACAATGGCATCACGTATGCCGACGCCATATTGATCAGTGGATTGCAAGCGTGCCGTGTACGTCAACCAGTTTCCGCCAATACCGAGGCCCTGAGTCGCAGGCGCATAGAATGAGGCATTGCCCTGACCTTGAATGGTGTAGGTAAGCAAGTTACCCAACGCTAACGCAACGGCGGTGCTAGTCACCGGTCGCGCTTGGATTGCTCCGGTCGCAATGAGCGCGTTGTTTTCATCATAAACTTGTGCTTGCGGTACTGTGAGTGACACGAACTGCGCGCCCACCCAGGAGTTGGTATGCCATTCAGCCTGCAAGGCGCCGGATAAAACGGTGTGCGAGACGACCAGCGAGGCCGATAAATTATCGGACGAATGTGAAGCCTGAACAGCGATCAGCTGTGACATGCGGCCAGGCAGATTCGAAAGTCTTGCCGTTGAAAGCAACATGGCTGGGGCAGGGGGATCGTCAGGAATGACGACTCCCGCGTTGGCCAATGCTTGGCGAAGAAGGTAAATACCACAGCTAACTCCCTTATCATAGCCAAAGGGCCAAACTTCACCCGGCCAGCAACCTGATATGCCAGGAAATGAAGGAGCGGTAAGAGTAATGGCATAGGTCCCAGTGACTATTCCCGCCATGTTCAGAGCCGTGACGGTGATTAATTTGGTGCCCGTCATTGGCCAGGCGATGGCATGCACTGTGGTCGTTTGCGGTTGCGTTTCTTGATAGGGAGGGCGATCGGTGAATTCCCAAATATACGTGATGGGTGTGGTCGCAGTGACGGGTATGACCGCCGCGGTAAAAGTATGCGAGATCGTCGCCGCCCCATCGCGAGGACCGCTGATCGTGACCGCCGTGGGTGGTACAGCGGTGAGCGTAATCGCGTGCGTGCCTGTGACCGTGCCCGATCGATTGGATGCTGTAACCGTGAAGATTTGCGTACCGGTTACAGGCCAGCTCAGAGGAACCTCATCGCTTTGCGTCAGTTGATTGGTCAGGGTGATGGGGGTTTGCCCCATGACATCCCACGTATATGTGAGGGGCACTTCAGCATCGATCGGGCCGACAGACGCACTGAATACCGTGGAAACGTTAACGTAGCCCGTGTCGGGGCCATTGATAGTCACATCCACTAACGGCATAACGGGATGTACGGTGAGGCTATAAGTGCCTTGTGAGTCGGCGGCTTCGTCCGAATCGAGCCGCGTAATAATTATCCCGAGACGGTTAGTCACCGTCGTGCTAATCACCGGAATATAGAATTGGCCAGTGTTATTGGTGAGTGTGAGCGGGATAGGGAGTGGCTCAACTCTGACAGGCTTGGGACCTCCGGCGTCATTCAACTTCCAAATTTGCACGTCAAATTCGGCGCGCGACGATTTTCGGGAAAACTCGAGTTCTACGCCTTGCCCGTCTGTGGCCGGATCAAGTTGCAGGTCAACAAAATCCATCCCAAAGCTAGGCGTGATTTCGCCACTTATGCTAATAGGCACTCCTTGATACTGCTCTGTAACCAGCGGTGGATCAGCATACTGATGGGCAGGATCATAATAGAATGGGTCGGGCGTGCCGGGTGGGTTAGTTCTACGCCCGTCGGCCAGGAGTAGGGCATAGTTAGCGCGCGCGAATGAGGTCAAGCTTTCCGTAAATGTCTTAAACGGGCACGTCACAGCTGGATCGGAAATTGCCGCATCCATAATGGGACCAATCTCAGTGACGATCTTGTCAGCCTGAGCAGTGGTCTGAGCACCAAACTCTTGCAACGTCTTGTTTATGACTTGCATACCCTGCATAGTATCCAGTTGCCCACATTGCTCGTATAAGTGCCCCCAGTAGATAGCAGCTGGATAACCCTTTTGCCCAGCATATGCTACATCCCTATATCCTATATTTAGATTATGCTCCAAAAAATTGTTCGCCAAAGCCATATATTGGCGGTCGGCAGCCTGTGTATCAGAAATTTGCAACATCGGTTGTCCGACCGCATAGGCCAACGAGGCTTGCCCCTCATGAAAAAAGGGCCAACGTCCCAAATCGCGATGACCATAGTGTTCAGTATAATTTCGTTCAATATTGTGAAACATTTCGTGGTAGAAAGTGGCTAGATGTGAATCAAGGAGACTAGGATAATGTGTCCACCCTTCTGCCGCTCCCATCGAAATGCTCGAGTTATCCATTGCTACACCATGGAACCAAGTCGAATCAGCATATAGTGCAACACTCAGCCTTTCTTCATCGTTGCGCCAGCTGGTCCATTCGGCATGCCACGGATCCATTCCCCAGTCATCCGTTTCCTCACGGAATATTTGACTCATTGACAGCGCTAGTGTTTGAGTAACATAGCTGAGAACACTCGCTTTGGGCAGCCAGGTGGCGATAACTGCTGGGTCGGTGCCATATGGGAACATATCCGCATAGTACACAATCAGTTCATCGGGGGCGGCACCGGGGCTATCTTCGCGTACGGCGTCAAGTACTTGCGTCCATTGGTTTTCAAGCAGAAATTTGTACGTGGAACTGTAAGGAGCATGTGGCGTTTCGTTTATATTAATCTCCACGCGATAGTAGTCGGTAGGGGTGCCGGTCATCGCGCCATTATATAGGATCGATTCAGTAAATTCGTGCGAAAAGTCAAAACGCATAAAGCCCGGCGAAGGCTGACCCAGAGGTAGCGTATAAGTCTGCACTTCTTGCCAGACCGAGATCGGCGGTGCAGCGGGGTGAGCTACATCACCACCCAAATCAGGATCCCCGTGTTGAGTTTTGAGCGTGACATCGACCGTGATGGGTGTACCAGCAATAGCCATCACATAATTTACCGTGACCGTGATTGTGCGGGATACTGCTGGAGTCAGGCGTCCATTTTCATAGAGCACCAAGTGAGGAATATAGCTAGTCACGCCTTGTGGGTCGCCATTGTCTGTCTTAAACTCAATCAAGCTTCCTGAATTGGACCAGATAGTGACCTCGGGATCAAAAACCTGCTGAGGTGGCCTTAACCCAACCTGGGCAGCCAACGAGTTCCAAGACCAGCGGGGCAACGGAGCGGGTCGACTGGTGACATTGGCAACAACGATTTGCGAAGCCGCAATTAGCCACACGCCTGCAATAGCCAAAGCAAGGATGAGAGATCGCAAACGTTTGAATAGCATAATTACCTCGGTGCAAAAAGATATTCCGCCAAGGGTGGAAGCGGCAGAGTTTGCAGCGGCACGTCGCTATAATTGCCAAGGTGGTAGTCAGAAACGCCATCTCGCGTAACCACCCGGAGTTGTTCATTTTCAAACTTGAACCACCACCAAAACTCAATTCCTTGAATCTTTGTCCAGGCCTTCAAGTAGTGATCGTAAGTATAGTGCCCCTGCCATTTGCCCGCTTGCCAGTCGGTGAAGTCAATCTCCTGCTCCAGGTAATCCGCTAAAGTCATTAAGGCAAAAGCTTTGGCGACAAGTTCACGATTCTGCTCCGTGATGACCAACTGATTGACGGCGAGCAACTGATCAAAAGTCTCGGCCTTATACCGCTGCCCATTCTGTTCAATCACAAGCACATGCCGTGCTAGGCGAGTTTCCCTGCCAATCAATGTATACGAAACTAGAAAAAACTGTGTCCGTGGAAACAGTTTTTCCCATTCGGGGCGTGTAATACGCTTGGCCGAGTCCGTTATGCTGCACCAAGGCTGCGTTTGCAGGATGGCTGAGCACTGGTCGGGGGAAGTCGCCTCGCTTTGAGCATTGATGCTCTTTACATCCTCCATGACTTTCCTCTCTTCGGCGGTCATGGTTGATTCAGATGCCGGGGCGATTGTGGGAGCCGAAGTTGGTCGGGCTATTGTGTCCGTGGCCAGGGCGATCGGTGTTGCTGGTAAGCTCGTTGAAGTCACCCCGAGTGTACTCCTCGTGCCGGAGACAGCGGGTGTATCCGCCGTAGACGACATTCCCGTGAGGGCGGGCTTATAATCGGAACCTTGCACGACAATCAACAGCAGCACGACAACAACGACGCCAATCACCAGAATCAATCCTAAGCGTGAGGGGGTGTTCATAGTCTTTTCCTTTTCGCTTCGCTGCCGCTGGCCAGCACGAGCGAGTCTGCCAATACCCAATCAAACTCAGTACAGAACCTTACAGAGCCAATTGTTAACATCGCAAGCACTCGGCCAGACCGTGTTCCGCATATAGTTCTTGGTATCGATCAGTGCTTGCCGGTAGGCATTCGGATCCCCGGCGGCGTTCTGCAGAGCGGGGGCCTTGGCCTTCCAGAAATACTCCCAGGTCGCCCGGGCGGCTACCTCCCACATTCTCATTCTTTCAATGAGGATGGCTATCCCGATACCGATACTGATAATTAAGAACGCCTTGAGACTAACGGCCGCAATGACCAGCCACTGATGCGTCCCGTCTTCACTCACATCGATCACTTCGCCTGTGCGCAAATTTATCTGCCACCAGGCAATGGTCGGCTGCCCGTTCCACAGCACCATCCGCTCCGGCACTAACACGGCGTTACCCTGTGTCACGGCATCGACGATGCGGGCCTTTGCTTGTTGCGAGATCGGGAGTTGGGCAAACTGTTCCAACTGATTCAAGTCAACGTACATCAAGGGGATGTTCTGGGCCGTCGCCGCCTGCAGCACGCCTGCGCCAGACTTACCCGTCTCGCCCGTCAGCTGCTCGCCCACCTTCTTTTCAAGAAAGGCCTCATTCATGCCACGCGTCAGACGATAAGTGGGTTCAGCACTTTTCACTTGACCGGGATAAGCAATTACGCGCAGGCTGTTGTGAACCAGGTCCATCAACTGCAGTTGTACGGCCTGCGTGAGGACCTCGGTGCGTGAGATCACGGATGACACCATAGTGATTCGTGGCGAATCGGGATAGCTCCGAACTAGACTGGTGTCGGCCACCTCGCGCGAAGCCTGATCGGAAAGCGCCACGAAGGTCGCGCCCTGCATCCGATTGAAAGCCTGTCCTGAATCTATCGCCACTTCAGTGACAATCTCCATCTTCGGTAATAGATCCAACGCTTGACCTTCCAAAACGGCAAACAAGCTCCCCAGGCCGGAGACGATCGGCTGGACCGACAAAATGCGCGGTGACACTGCTAACAGATTTTCACCCACATGCGCCGCGTACTCGCTAGAGATGAGTGAGGGATTGAAATAGATCGCGTGAGTGTCCCATTCGTTGACCAGCGCTGGCGCTTTAGGCCCAAAGGTGATCATCACCTGGCCCGTCAGCAGTTCGGGCACCATGTCACTGACTAACGGGCCTTTGCGCGCCGCGATACCCACCCGATCGGCGATCTCGCGGGTGTAGGTCGTCACGTTGCCATCGGCATCGCGGACGTCGAAAATCAGCCATTCAGCGGTAATCACGAACTGGCCAAAGGGATAGTCGGAGAGCAGCTCCCAGTACGGCTCTCCTTGAATCATCCAACCCTCATCGCCCATCCGCAGATAGGGAATGTACGTGAAGTGTGTCCAACAATAGATGAGGCACCCAAACGGCGGATGCTGGGTGCTCACCAATTGCTTGAAGGTCAAAGGCTGCCCGACCAATTCGGCCGTATTGAACGTGGTGGTAAGCGGGGTAACATACACAAATCGCGCAAGAAGATAGGTTAATAGATCGTAGCGCTCGGTCTTTAAAGAGACGGTTACTTTGTGCCGCATCTGATCAGGCACCTCGATCAAAGAATCGCCTTCGGGCTGTGTAAAGGTCTGCCCCGGAGCCGCGTAACTGAACGACGGATCCATCGCGATCCACGTGCCGTTTTGGTAAGCCTCGACCCACCAATGGTCCTTGGCTTCGGCCAATAGTTTTGGATCGTGTGCCGGATCAGCGCGTTGCGCCTCAACCTCCGTTGGAAAATAGCCAACGACGCGTGGCTTCGGCGGAAACATAGAGAGGATCAGTTCCTGGGCTCGCTCATCGCTCAGCGTGCCGTGGCGATAGCGCGCTGGAACTCCATTGCTGCGCAGCGTGGCAATCAATAAACTGGATTTATCCAGCGAATTGCCGGCCTCGCTCCACAGCGTGCCACGAGCACCGCGTAGCGAACCCTTGTAGGCTTCATACCCTAACGAGCGCACGTATTCAAACGACTTCGCCACTGGGTCGGGGCACATCTGCCCGGCGCGTTTGATGACATATTCATCGGCGCTGCCAGCATCGAGGGTTGTTCGGAGGTAGGCATTGACTGATTGACCTTCAATAGCATTCGACAGCAACATGATCGGGCAGGCCTGGGCGCTGACAACGTGATCTTGCAATGTCCCCCAGGCCGTCGCACCAGTATCCAAGCTCACCGCGCCACTCGATGCCGGAACCTGCATCACGATGGTCACCGTCACACTATCCAACGGTGCGATATCGCCCAAGTTCCAGGTGTACTGCTCGTTGCGATAATCGGCGCGTGGCATAGACGAGGCAATGACCACACCTGATGCAAATGAATCGACCAACAGCACGTTGTGAATCGCGTTGGGATCGTTCCGCAAATCGACCGATTGCCAGGCCTGCACGGTATCTGTCAGCGTCGCGCCTGGCGGTAATTGTGGGATGATAGCCGGTGGTTGGTTGTTCGTCACGGTTAAGGTGATTGCCAAAATATTGGAGAGGATTAGTTCAGGGGTATAGGCCGACTGCATGCGAGAGATGGAAATCGGGTTGACCAGTGTGGCCAGTTTGTGCTGCAGTTCGGTCTGTCTGGCTTCTGCCTCCAGCAACATACCAGCGGGCTGTCCCGGCTGCTTGGTCAATTCTGGTGGCAAGGCATGCGGCTTGGCCTGTTCCAACGGCAGAGTCGCGTTACTCAAGACGGTCGAAGCAGGACCTGCCGAAGCAGGTGCGGCCTGGGCTATCTCTACTCCCACCAATGAGGCCCAACCTTTAGGCGGGATTGGTGAACAAATAAGTGCCACGATTAAGATAGACGCAACGATCTTGATGAATTGATTACGGATACGCGAGTTGCGCATGGTGACGCTCTCCCAGCCAGAATTCAACAGATGTGAGCACAGACTAAATGAAAGTTCGTTTCGCACGACAGGCGTCAACAAAAGAAGTCAAGCTTTTGCCTTGGCCAAACACCATTCTCTTGCCAAGTACGCCCCTCGGGTGGTCGTATTGAAAGCAAAAAGACCCCATGTGCTCAAACGCGAGCAGCCTTGGGGTTAGTCCAGTCCTACTTTACGCGCAGCCAGGCTTTCAGTAAATCCTTTGCGTGCACCAGTCAAGCCTTGTTTAATCCAAGATGGTTCAAGCCTTCATCCGTGAGAAAGCAAAAAGTCAAGCAGTGGATTCTAGTTGATAAGTTGTGGAGACCAATGGAATCTCTTTATCCAATATAAAGTCAGGTCGGAGTTTGACTCAATCGGTATGGGGGGTGGCCACTTTGGCACACTGAATGATCAGGGGGAAATCGCTATGAACTAATAGGCACTCCCATTGTTGAAGGGTGGCAGTAAACCCGAGTAAAATTCATCTGGGCTTAATCTTAAACCCGGGGTTCTAGACCAAGATGGGTCATTCGTCATTTGTTTACCATGACAAACATCATGGGGCGGTGGGGCACCATTGCCTTTCCCCCGCAATTCTCAATTTGGCTTTCCAAAAGGCATGGTTCGTGTTAAGGTGGGCCATCTCCTCCCCTTATTGAGTTCGCCATGCCTGAACGCTTTACGATCGACACGTTGCTGCATGCCTTTGAGCCGGTCATTGAACAATTACCCGATCATCGCACGGGACGGAATACCACCTATACCATTTCAGATGCGGTGCTCAGCGCCTTTGCTGTCTTCTTCATGCAGTCGCCGTCGTTCCTCGCTCAGCAGCAAGTGGTACAGCGGCAGCGTGGGCGCAACAATGCCCAGACGTTGTTCGGGGTGGCCCAGATCCCCTCGGATAACCAAATTCGCAACTTGCTCGATCCACTTGCCCCCGAGCGTTTGTTCCCGGTATTTGATACCGGCTGGCAAGTTCTCAAAGCGACGGGCACCCTCACCACCTTTCAGGCGCTCGATCAGCAATACTTGATTGCCCTAGATGGAACGCAATACCTCTCGTCACAGAAAGTGCAATGCGACGCTTGTACCCACACGACCACTGCCAGCGGTGTCACGACCTATTCCCATACTGTCCTTCTGCCGATGCTGGTGGCGCCGCATCAACCGCACGCGGTCGCCTTAGCCCCCGAATTCATTACGCCGCAAGACGGGCATGACAAACAGGACTGCGAACATGCGGCCGCTAAACGGTGGTTAACCCACTATGGGCCGACCTTTTCCCCAAAAACCGTCACCCTCCTCGGTGATGATCTCTACAGCCATCAGCCCTTTTGTGAAATGGCTCTCGCCCAGCAGTTCAACTTTATCTTGGTCTGCAAGCCCGATTCCCACGAAACGCTGTATAAATGGGTGCACACGTTGGCGGGGCTGGGCGGTGTGAGCGGCCTGACACGCCGCCACTGGAATGGGCGCTTTGGTGAGCAGTGGACTTACCGCTACGTCAATGACGTGCCGCTCCGAGCGGAGGCCGACCCGCTCCAGGTCCACTGGTGCGAACTCACGATCACCGATGAACGCGATGGCCGCGTCCTGTATCACAACGCCTTTGTGACCAACCATCTCATTTCCGATGACACCGTGGCGGCGCTGGTCGCTGCGGGGCGCACCCGCTGGAAAATTGAGAACGAAGGCAACAATACGCTTACGCACCGGCCCACCCCAGCCCAGCGGGCTGGGGACATGGGCAAACCAAAGGCTATCACTTCGAGCACAACTTCGGTCACGGGCAACAGCATCTGGCCGCTTTTCTCTTGACGCTGATTCTGCTCGCCTTCGTGTGCCATACCCTGCTCGACTTGCTGAACGCCCCCTATCAATTACTCCGGCAAGCGCTGGCCGCGCGCCGCACCTTCTTTGATGATCTGCGGGCGCTCACCCGTTACTGGGTGTTTGACTCGTGGGAGCAACTATTTGAGTTTATGATCCGTGGGCTGGAATTGTCGCCGCCCACTTAGACCACGCCAGTCCTAACTCCTTCACAGGTCATCGCCGGAGCGGCACCGGTCAAGGGGTGCCCGATCCTCTCTTCGATTCCTGGGCCGACCGCCCAGTGACCTCGCCTTCACCCACCGTCCGGCGGAGACGTTCTTCTCGCCTTTCACACTCAGTCGCAAATGCTCCCACCACGGCTTGATCCCACGATTGCTTTCCGTCAGGCCCTACTGCTGGAGGCAAATCGCACTCCTGATTGGAGTCCATTGTCAAGAGCCGTGCCAAATTGAGAATTGCTGGGTGAAGGCACGCAAGGCCGAAGATCGAGATGTCATTGAGGCGTTGAACGCGCTGAGTCCGCATGTGCTGCGCCATACCGCCGCCAAGCGGCTGCTCGACGCCAGCGCGCAATTGACCGAGGTGGCTGAGATTCTCGGCCATGAAGACCTCAACATCACCCGCTGGTACACGCAACCTGGTGAAGAGGACTTGCACCGGGCGATGGATCGGACGCTGGGATAGCGGCTCGCCGATCCGGCCTCGGTTTGCCTTTCCTCTCCATTCTTACTACAATCACTGTACCTCACAAAAGAAAAACCTCGCGCGTCAACGCGAGGTGTCTGCACACGGTGCGGGTGGCGCACCGTACGAGGTGCATTGTACTCCGACCGCCGCCCGGATTCAACCGTGCGGCGTTTTTGGTTGAGCACTCTGCGCCTTGACGGCGCAATCAGAGGTGGATATGTCAGACCTCCGGTCTCAAGCTGCTCTGACTTCTCTGCAACGGCAACTCGCTGAAGCGCGGGCCAATCTCAAACTGATTGAGGAGCGCAAAGCGGAATACGTGCTGGAAGTGGACGTGCCGCTGCAGATCATCAAAGAAGAGCGGCGGTTGAAAGAACGCATTACGAAGTTGGAAAGTGACCTTGAGGTGTCGGCCTTTGTCGGCGCTCCCGCGTCAACCGCACAGGCGGAGGTGGTGGCTACTGCAGCGCAGCCGCCGAATCTGGCCGCCGTCGTGCCACAAGAAAACGTCGTGCCGCTCGTCGAGGAAACAGTAATGAATGCTGGCCCTGTGGCTGGGACACCGCCGATCGAATCGGGTGCAGACCCAATGCTGCTCATTGCGCCTGATCAGCGTCGGCTGCTAGTACTTCTTGGCGTGGTCGGTTTCATCATTGCCGCTGGGATCGTCTGGCTCGTATTTGCTCAGTTGCGCTGCTTGCTCGAATACCGCGTTACGGATGGTATCGCGGCATTACTCGTTTTTCTGGCTGGTGGCGTTGCGGTTGCTTTGTCTCGCATCATTGCTCCGGCGTTCTATCACAAATTGTTGAGCCTGTATGGCGGCATCGCCGCGGCGCTTGCGCTGGGTATCTTGCTAGCGTTGTTCGCGCCCCCCTTATCCCGCGATGTGTGTTATCCGGCTGCACAGACCCCGGAGTCCAACGGATCACAGACGCGCACGCGTGCGGTCGATGGGATGACCCAGGTCTATGTCTCTGGCGGCACATTCCAGATGGGCAGCACAGCCGCGGAGATCAAAGACGTTTTTGAGCTGTGCCAGAAGCTAGATTCAAGCTGCACTGAGAATGTCTATGAAACTGAAGCCCCTCTGCACACAGTGACACTGACCGGGTTCTGGATGGATCGTACTGAAGTCACGAATGCGCAGTACCAACTGTGTGTAGACAGTGAACAGTGCGCTAAGTCTGGATTCGCGGACGATGTAAATTTCAATCAGGGTGATTACCCGGTAGTAGGAGTCTCATGGTTTGATGCCCTGCACTACTGCGCCTGGGTCAGCGCGACTTTACCAACAGAAGCACAATGGGAATATGCTGCCCGCGGTAAAGACCGAAGAGCATATTCCTGGGGCGATGATTTTGATGGCACTCAGCTTAACTTCTGTGACGCAACTTGCGTACAAGAGAGCAATCGCTATGCACTCTATCGGGATGGATACGCGTATACAGCACCGGTAACTGCGTTCCCAGCCAGTGCCAGCTGGGCTGGCGCATTGAATTTGAGCGGAAATGTATGGGAGTGGACTAACGATTGGTATCGTCCTTACTCGCCGGCAGCGCAAACGGATCCTACTGGCCCGTCCAACCCTACTACTGGTACTGGAAAAGTCATCCGTGGAGGCAGCTGGATTAATGGTCCGCTATGGGTGCGAGCAGCGCGGCGGGGTAATCCGTTGCCGGAAGAGGAACCAAACTTTGTTGGTTTTCGTTGCGTCAGCAACACCGTGCCACTGGCTACGCCGATTTCCGCATCCCCTGCAACACTTACGACTTACACCGCCTTGTCAATTATCGAGCCGAAAACTGGCCAGCGGGTGTCATACAAAACACATGCGCGCGGCACAGCGATTGATCTGCCGGACGATCGACAACTGTGGCTGTTGGTGCAGTCCGATTATCGTCCAGATTATTTTCTCCCCTCTAACCCGCTGTCTGTCACTGCTGATGGTCTTTGGGAGAGTATCGCCTGGATTGGCGAGAATTCCCTTGCTGATACCGGACGCACATTCACATTGACACTGGTGCTGGCCGATGCCGCCGGCAGTCAGGCCTTCCGCGATTTCGCCAATAACGCATCGGGCGATCAGGGTTTGGCACAACTGCCAACGGGCGCACAAATCGTTCAAGCCGTTGCCGTCGAGCGCAGCAGTCCGGTGATCACTGTGTCATCTCATCACGCTGGTGATCGCGTGCAGGGTTACGAAGTGTTGAAGGGCACTTACGCTGATCTGGCG
>JAUQXC010000164.1 GCA_030834825.1 Thermoflexales bacterium | reverse complement strand
AAGCCGGCTTTTCAGGCCTCCCGTTTGTGGCTCCGTCGGTTGCTGACCCGCAGGTGCCGGCCCTTTACTGGGTCGCAGGTAACAATCCGGTTGAGCTGCTTCCTCTAGCAGGAATGACCACGAATGACAAAGTTGAATATCGCCTTTCTCCCGATGGCCAAACGATCGCGCTCTTGCTGCAAAAGAGCGCAGATGGTTCATCACGCGTAGAGCTTGTCCGGCGATCAGACGTGCAGCGCCTGCTGATCGCGAAAGGCGACGATAAACAAATTACGTCATTGGCCTGGGTGAACGATCAGCAAATCGCTTATACCAAAGTTGCCTGGTCCACCGAGAATAAATCGGACAATGACGTTTTGAAGTCGGTGTTTAAGGTAGCGAAGACTCAGCTATCTGCCGGAGCTGTCGACCAGGCGATTGCTCCCAAAGCTGAAAGCGAAGTGTGGTTGAGCAATCTGGATGGCACTCAACAACGCCTTCTGATCAGGGCCCCCCTTTACCGAATTCTGGGTCTTTCGCCTGATGCGCAAACCTTGTATGCCACCACGTTGCGACCCGGTGCAGAAATATGGCGTGTGGAAGAGTTCGCCTTCGTCGACACGAAGACGGGCGCGGTTGAGAAACCCTGGGCATCACAATTCGCCGCGAAGTGGTTCTACGGTTTCAAGCTAGTCAATTCACCGAATCAAACACCTCAGGTCATATTCTTCGAGGGTGAGACGCCGGGAGGCACCGTCCTGCGGAAGCCACCCGCCATTTGGGTTGGCGATCTGAACACACGCCAGGCTCAAAAGGTGTGGGAAGTCACTCATAGTTTTGCCGGGCCTAAGAACACGACGGTTTACTATCTCCCCTCGGATTTCTCCTGGGGACCGGACACCCAGCAAGAGTTCGCCTATGTCATGAATCATCAATTGTGGCGGGTGAACCTGAAGGAAAAGGTTGAGACGAAGGTGCGCGAGGCCGATCGGATTTTGGCCTGGAACGAGCAGGGATTGGCGGTTGATGCAGGCGGGGATTTGAGCTTGTCCGATCGGGATGGTCAAGCTCGCGCAGAAATCCAGCTCGCCACGAGCGCCCAAGCACGTGCGCTGGCACCCGCCGCCGCTGTGGTGAACTACAATGTCCCCTTTGTTCACCAGGTATACGACACCCCTGATGCTTTCAATGGCAATTGGGCCTGTGGACCGACCAGCGCCGTGATGGCCCTGGCCTATTTTCAAAAGATAGCCACACACCCGATCCAAATTTCCATTCCGACACCCCATTACAACGACTTTGGCTGGTATGTGAGTGAGCAATATACTTATCAATCGGCCTGTACAGGCGCCCATGTCTTTGATCGTCAACAACCGGATGCTTCAGGAAACATGGCCCGTGGGGCCTATGGGAGTTGCACCACGGACGGCTATGCCTACAACACCCTCATCAACACTTACGTGGGCAATCACGATTTGACGGCGAGCTTGGACTACTCTCCCTCTGCGAGCGAGGTGCAAGCCGCGTTACAAAATGGTTCGGTTGTCATTTTGGGTACTTACTTGACCGGTGCGGGCCACTTGGTGGTGGCACGCGGGTACAATGACAATGGAACATTCATCATCAACGATCCGTACGGGAATGGTTCAGACGGCAGCTTTGATGGTAGCAATGTGACTTACACCTGGAGCCAGATGTCGGTATCATGGTCTCTGTCTGTTGGCCCACAAAGCACTTGCGCATCAAGTGGTACATTCTCCAACCTTTCAGCCAATCTGCAGGGAACAGGGTCGGCGACCTTCCAGTTTAGCTACAGTGGCACGTCATCAAGCTACTACGTAGATATGTCCATCGACCCAAATCTGGGTACCGGGACATATTTGAATTTTGCGCAAGGTGCAGCCAGTCCGCTGGTGGAACCCAATCCGCGCAAGTGGGATCAGTACACCTGCGGGCGCACTTTCTACTGGCGGGTATACAGCTCGACCGGTGCCCAGAGCGCCATTCAAACCGCTCAGGTCTCGTGTTCGGGAAGCTCATTCTCCAATCTCTCAGCTGTGCTTCATCCAACAGAGTCAGCGACTTTCCGGTTTACCTATAGCGGCACATCGTCGCAGTATCGAGTAGATCTGTCCACCGATCCAACGATGAATACCGATGTGTACGGGTATTTCGCCTTCGGCACGGCCAGCCCGCTGGTGGCGGGTTACCCGCTCCAATGGGATAAGTATACCTGTGGGCGCACGCTTTACTGGCGAGTGGTCAGCTCTACTGGTGTACAAAGCGCCATTCAAACTGCCGGTGTCGCGGCCTGTCCAGCCGGCTCCTTCTCTAATCTCTCGGCCAACCTCTCGGGAACAGGATCCGCGACGTTCCAGTTTGCCTTTAGCGGCACGCCGTCTCCTTATCGGGTGGACATGTCCATCAATTCCAATATGACCACCGGGGTGTACATGAGGTTCGTGACGGGCTCGGCGAGTCCGTTGGTCGAGCCTAATCCGCGCAAGTGGGATCAGTACACCTGTGGGCGCACGCTTTACTGGCGGATACTAACCGCCAGCGGCGCTAAGAGTCCCATTCAAACGGCCCAGGTTGCGTGCTCGGGCGGAACCTATTCCAATCTCTCGGCCGATCTTCAAGCGACCGGGTCGGCGACCTTCCGGTTTAGTTACAGTGGTTCATCGTCGTATTATCGAATACATATGTCCATCAACCCGAATATGGTCAACGGCGTGTACTGGAATTTTGGGGGAGGGACGGCAAGTCCGGTGGTGGAGCCTAACCCGCGCAAATGGGATCAGTACACTTGCGGACATACGCTTTACTGGTGGGTGGAAAGTTCCACTGGCATCAATAGCCCCATTCAGACAGCCCAGGTCTCGGCTTGTTCTGGCGGGGGCACATCGCCAATGACCGGTCACGGTTTCGACGCCTGCACTGCGCCAAGTTTAAGCCACATGCAGGCGTGGATGACTGGCAGTCCCTATCGTTACGTGGGTATTTACATTGGCGGCCTTAACCGCAGTTGTGATCAACCCAACCTGACAAGCTCTTGGGTTAGCTCCGCCGCCGCTCAAGGCTGGAAATTCATTCCCACTTGGGTAGGCTACCAGGCACCTTGCGCCAACTCCGTTTATGGCACAAAGATGAGCTCCGATACCACCGTCGCTTATAGCCAAGGCACATCTGAAGCTCAATCTGCCGTGAATGCGGCGAATGCCTTGGGGTTCAGTAACAGTGTCATTTACTATGACATGGAACGATATGATGAAAACAATGCCACCTGTATAGCGGCCGTGCAGTCGTTTATGAATGGTTGGGTGGGGAGACTCCGCGCCTTGGGCTACAAAGCGGGGGTTTATGCTTCGCCTTGCAACCTGACCCAGCTGACCAGTATCAGCCAGGTGCCTGATGCAGTGTGGGGGGCGAACTGGTACTATCCCAGCGGACAAGCCGGTTATATCTCCACGGCCTCTGCTTACGGCATGGCTTGCTTAGGCGATTCCTACTGGAACCACCAGCGGCTTCGTCAATATTCAGGTAATTACACCGAGAACTGGAATGGTTGGTCGCTGAATATTGATGCCGACGTGGCCGATGGGCCGGTAGCGATTAAGACCGCCCTAGCGAGCCAGAACATGATTCAATCCATGGATCTGCTCACGGAAAATGAAGGTTGGGTGCTGGCCAATCAACAGCTGTTCTGGACGAAAGATGCTGGCAAGCAGTGGAACAAGATCACCCCGGCGCTGGCGGAGGGAGCGACAGTTGATGCCGCTTTCTTCATCGATGCACAGAACGGTTGGGTGATGAGCCAGGCTGATGGTCGCTTCAACCTCTTCAAAACGTCAGATGGCGGTAAAACCTGGCGTCAAAATCCGCTGGCCGTGCCAGACTTGAATAAGCAGCTTTTGCAGCCCGATCGTGTCCAGCTGAATTTCCTCGACACAAAGACGGGGTGGGTAGTGATCAAATCGGCCACCGGCGTCAACTTTAGTCACGGTGTGTTGTTGGGCACCCAAGACGGTGGCGAAACCTGGACGCAACTCTCCATTCCGCTGGGTGAACCCGTGCATTTTATTTCCGCAAAAGTGGGCTGGATTGCAGGTGGGCCGGCGGGCGATCAACTATACAAGACCGAGGATGGAGGTCACACCTGGCAGCCCCAACAAATCTCGAGCCTGACGGGAAAACCCAAGCGCCAGATCAAGTATGGTTTCCCGGTTTTCCGGGATGAACAAAATGGCACGCTCCCCGTCACGTTCCTGAGTGATACACAAAACGAAGTGGT
>JAUQXC010000163.1 GCA_030834825.1 Thermoflexales bacterium | reverse complement strand
ATTGTTCTCATTGATCAAGGCAGCGCCATGAATACTCGCTTGGTAGCTATTGAAGATTTCTTGATGACACTGGCTGCACGTTTGCGAGATTTTCGAGCGTGGTTGCTGGGGCGCTTGCACGTCGTGTACGCCATGACAATCGGTGCAGATCGCCGCGGCGAGGTTGCCATCTGCGGCCGCTTGCGCGTGCATGCTGTCCTGAGCCTTTTCATAGTTGGCCGAGTGGCACTTCTGGCAGGCTTGATAGTAGGCGCGTGACAATTCGCGCCGGGTCTGATAATTGATCGCCGGATGCGGGTACGTCTTGATATCGGTGTGGCAGGCTTCGCATTCGATACCGGCAGAGCTGTGTACCGAAGATTTGAGGTGATCGGGCGCGACGTACAACGACAGATCTTCGCCGCTGGGCAAGGTTATCTTGAGATCGGGCTGGCCGTGACAGGTGAGGCAGTACTGTTCGGTTTGTTGTGCAGGCGGCTCCAAGACGGTGGCGCTGCCGCGCGGCGCGGCACTGGCCGGCCCATTCAATGTCAAAGCCCCAACCAGCACTAATAGACCGATGATGACGAACGGCAACAACTGTTTAGGCCTTACCATGCGCCACGCCTCCTCCCTTGTGCTGATCGTTTTTGCCGTTGTTGCGATCGGGCGGAGGGGGCGGCGGCGTGATGAGGCCCAGCCGCTTCAAAAGAACCGATACACCCAACATGAGCAGCAACGGCACCAGACAGCGGAGAGCAAACAACAGGGCTTCAATCAGAAAAATGGGGCCTTCCGTTCCGTCTTGCATGCGACCCTCCTGCAGTCAGATGACGCCGAAGATATGGCAGGAATCAGTGTGAAATCGCTGCGAATGGATGCTGTATGATTATGAAGAGGAGGTTTCATCCCGCGTCCCCGCGCGGCTCGTACCAATGTGCACCGCGCTCAAGCTAACTTGAGCGCGGTTTAATCATCGCTTATCTAGGGCGATTTGTCAACTTTTTGACTCTTCGGAAGGCGCGCCGTTAAACAGAGGCAGAAATCTTAGCCCCAAGGTCAGCATCAATAACGCATACCCTATCACACCGAGGGCAACGCCCCACTCCGCCAGACTAGGCGCATATGACCCGGGCGCGGCTTGATACAACACACCCGGCGAATAAGCCAGGGGCACGGTGAGACCTGAGACGGTAACATTCCAGCGGCTGGCGACGATGCCGATCATAGCGCATAGGGCGCCGACCACCAGATATACCGGCTGACGATTGAAGCGTGACGAGAGGAAAAAGATGGCGGGGATCGCGATGCCGATGATCACTTCCACCACCCAAAAGCCAAAGCCATACGGGGTTTGTTCGTTCAGCATGGCAAAGCCCTGGTTCACTTGCGGACTGCGGCCATAGTAGGTGACCGCCGCCAAATCCCAGAACTTGATGTAGGCATAGGCCAGCAACCCAAAACCGCTGAAGCGTGCGATGGCACGCAGGACATCGTGCGGCACGGTCTTCCGCTTCGTGCTCCATTCGGTGATGAACGCGACCGCCATCGCGACTGCCGGGCCGACGGCCACGGCTGACAGGATGAACATGATTGGCATCGAGGGCTTGAACCAGATGGGGCGTGAACGCAGGATGCCGTAGGTGGCGCCCAGCGATGACTGGTGCAGCAGTGAAATGCCCAGGCCAATCAGCGCCAACGCCGGCGCCAGCTTGTGCAGGGTGTGCGCGAAGACGCGTAAGCGAGGCCAACGATCGAAGAACGGCAGCTCGGTGACGACCGGCATAAATTCGATCACCATGATGATCAGATACAAGGTGATGCACCACGTAATCTCCCATAAGACGGAGTGCACGTTCCAATAGACCCAGGGATGCCAGAAGCGATCGGGCCGGCCAATGTCCATCACCAACGTTAGCAGCGCCGTCGTGTAACCGACGAATCCTACATAGACTGCCAGGCGCACAATCGGCCTGAAGCGCTTGAGCCGCAACAGATAGACAATGGCACTCAAGGTGAAGGCGCCTGCGCCTAATGCAATCGCCGATAGATCGATTGTGATCCACAGACCCCAGGGCACAGTATTGCTCATGTTGGTGATGGCGAGTCCCTGACTGAGGACTTGGTAGGCCGACACCAATCCGATCAGAATGCACAAGGCAAGAAAGGCCAGCCACGCGAGAAACCCGGGCGTGCGCAGAGCCGGTTTTTTGGAGGGGAGCGCAACAGTGGTCACGGTTACGCCTCTTTCTTGGGTGGAATGTAATACACGCTGGGTTCAGTGCCAAGCTCTTCACGCAGCCGCAGTGTGGGATTGTTGGCGATCGCTTGGGAGACTTTGCTGTTGGGATCTTTCAAATTGCCAAAGAGGCGCGCTCCGACTGGGCAGGCATTGACACAGGCCGGTGTCGCTTCACGATCAACGCCGGGCATCAAACCATTGGCCAGGCCGGCATCAATGCGGTGAATGCAGAAAGTGCACTTTTCCACCACGCCCCGTGGTCGGCGTGGCACTTCGGCGATGCCCCAAGTGGGAATGTAGGCATTGGTGTCAGTCCGCTCGGCCCAGTTGAACTTGCGAGCATCGTACGGACAGGCCACTTCGCAATAGCGGCAACCAATGCAGCGATCGTAGTCCATCACGACGAGACCGTCTTCGCGATGGTAAGTCGCCTGCACCGGGCAGACTTCGACGCAGGGCGCATCCTGGCACTGCAAACAAGGACGGCTGAAGAAAAATCCGTGTCCGTTGTCCAGTTCATCTTCGACAACAATATTCCACGGTTTGTCGCTGGCCACATCATTCGTGGCCGAACAGGCTCGCTGGCAGTATTCACAGCCGATGCATTTTTCCAGATTGATGACCATACCCCAGTGATAATCACTGGAGGCCTTCTCCGGGGCTTCATCACCAGTGACTTGCCGCTGCTTAAGCCCGCTAAAAGGCGAGAGGACACCCGTCGTCAGGACTTGCGCCGCCACCACTGATCCCGCGGCCGTGCCACCCAGGACCAAAAAATCGCGACGGGTCAATTCGAGCGTTATGCGCTGTTTCTTCTGGCTCATTGCTCTTTCTTCCCTTCGCTCGTTTCGCTCGCGTCGTCCGTCACTTCAACGATCTTGATACGGCGGCCCACAATCCAGGCGGCAACCGCGCCCACCGCCAGACCGACGATGGCGCCCTGGGCCAAACCGACGTATAAGCGTGTTTCGCCGTCGGCCTTCAAGCCGGCAATTTCTTGTTGCTGCTCCTGTGCTTTTTGCTGCAGCGTTTCTTTGTCCAGATCCTTCAGTTCGCTGACTTCACCGGTGAGCTCCAAAATCTTATCCCGCGTGTGCACCGTGTCTTTGTGGCAACCGATGCAGGTGTCTGAACCAACAGCAAAGGTATGGCCGGTGGACAACAAACCGCCGATCGGCGACGAGTTTCCCTGATCGGTATACATATGACAGTTGCTGCACTGCAAGCCGGCAGTCGAATGTGTGCCATGCGTGAAGGTGGCGCCCGGATCTTTGTGGCAGTTCGTGCACAAGGCATTCACATTTTCGGCCTTGGGTTTTTGCGAGTGCGGGTTATGGCACGCTTCGCATTGAATGCCGGCCTCGGCATGCTGGCTGGCACGCCATTCGTCGGTCGTCGATTTGTGGCAGGTGGTGCATAACGTCGCATCAGGCGTGATGGGCATCTTCACTTGCGGATGGGCCGGTTGATAAACACCATGGCACGATTCGCACGTGACGCCTTCGAATTTGTAGGTTCCATCGGCCGAGTTATAGCCTGTGGAGTGACATTGCAGACACGTGTTCTTATTGGGATCCTGAGTCCAGGCTTTCTGGAAGATCGGCGAGGAAAAAGCTTTGGCGTGTAGTGTGGTAGACCACTCTGTGTGAATGTCTGCGTGGCAGCCACTGCACAGTTCGGGACCACGATATTCACCAGTCGTTGTGACTTGCACTGCCGCTTGAATGGCAAATTCCTCGGGATGGACGCCAGAGCTCCGAGGTGCCGCCACTACCGGTTGTGTTAAGGACAACACAACGCCGAGGAAAACACAGAGGCTAAAAGCGACCACAAACGCAACGCCGCCGCGCGGAAGTGAAAACTGATGCGACTTAACCATATGGTTTTCTCCGGTGAAGATTTGGGCACTACCAAATGATTGGGCCTCCCCGTACTAGCGTGGGGTAACCACCCCATGGCTGATACGGAAAATGCCCCATGGAGATATTCTGACGGATTTTGCGCCATAACATTAGTATGGTTTGTCACTATATGAAAAGACGAATATCATGCTACTGACTACCCATGGGTATCCTTCAAGGATCATGGGTGGAGAGGTGTTAGCATGCGAGTGCTTGAGTGTGTGGATTGATTGGATAGATAGCGTGGTAAAAGACATAACTCCATAGCGAATGATACCCAATTAAACCCACTTTGGTAGCCGCGGACCCCAGGTGCAGGATGCTCTATTTGACCAATAGACAAGCCAGACACGATTTGATAAAGTATGAGTAGGTCAAAAACATT
>JAUQXC010000017.1 GCA_030834825.1 Thermoflexales bacterium | reverse complement strand
ACTGAGCGTTTTTCAAATCGGCTGGCGCAAGCTCCGCCGCTGGATCACGTGTCAGAGTTCCACCTTGCCGTTCTTGACCTTACGACTCAGCCCTTTCCGTCTCGCACCAGCGTGGCGAAAGTGAAAGTGTTAGCTACTCAGCTGCTTGACGCTATATTTCCGCACGCTCTCCCGAGTGTTTTCAGCATAAGGGGTCTCTAGCTGTTCTCGTGCAAAATCCAGGATGGCCCGAATACCCAGCCGCGGATTTGTGGCGCGCTTCCAACTGCGTTGCGGCGGGAGATCAAGCAGCGCCAGCAGGCAAATAGCGGTACGTTCATTTATCTGTGCGGGCGGCAGGCCTAGATCTTTGAGGATACGAAGTGCCTCAGTGATACGTCGAGCTTTGGTCGTCATTCTGATGGAAGTCCTTGAACCAATTGATCAATCGTCTGTTGATCGCTCGGTAAGCCCAGCGCCTGGTGGCCGAGAGCCATCAGCTGTTGTCGGCTGGGATACTTCATGGCTTTTAAATCAGTCGCGTTGACCTGGGTGTGACCATTGAACCGGCGAAAATTTTCATCAACGGCAGTCGTATTCAGAAACACGGCCAATCCACGCGCCAGGGCTTCAGGCAAACCGTGCTTCTCCTCGTGAAATACGTTGAGATGGTTCTCGAACCCGACCATTTCGGCGTCGGCGAAGTCGGCTGGTTGCACCACGCTGGCCACAATCCGCCGTTTTTCTTCTTTGGAGGAAAAGCGGCGGACTACGCAGTAGAAACCATTGGGATACAACCATTTTTCCGTGCGAGAATTGCGGCGAATGGCATTTGCCTTTTTTAAGCTGGGGTTCGGTCACGCGGTCGCTTGACCTTTAAAATGGCCTGGATAAAGCAGGGGTACCGTGCCCGGTTCGGGTTCGTTACACAAGTGCTCTTTCAAGCGAAAATCGACTACCGGGCCGGTGGATACTGCGACACCAATCTCAGCCAATGAATACCGAATTGCCGCCGAGCGCTCAATCGCGGTTTGTCCCAACGAAGTTGGTATATGAATAAATAATTCCGGATCGTCTGGAAACACGATTCGGTTAAGGGGATGAAGATTGGCGGCGAGATCGGAAAAGGTGTCATCCGTGGAAGTGGTAACGGTTACGTCACTTGGCACCCCATCACGTTCCAGCTGGATGATGACGTTCTCTTGCAGCACAGCATCGTCTTTAAAGGTCTGAGTGCGTGAATTGAATAGATGCAACTGCCGGATGGCGGCGCGGTTCAGGATGAAATCGCGAAAGGGGCGGTAATAAGGACCGTTGCAGAAGCTGCGTGGGATGATGGCGACCAATTCACCGCCCGGTGCTAGCAAAGCCACGGCTAAGGCCACAAAAGCCGAGTATAAATTAACCGTTTCAATTCCAACTTGACGCAGCAAATGACGATACCGGGAAGTGCTATTGATCTTTTTGTAGGGCGGGTTAAGAATCGCATGTGTAAAGCTGTGACCGTAATTAAATTGGAGACGATTGACTGCCTCTTCAATAAAGTCACCGCCAACGATCTCGTAGTGCAGAGGGATTTGTGAAGCATAGCTGGCCAGCGTGTTTCTTAGTTCGGCATGCAGCCGCTCATCCAGCTCAAACGCGGTGACCTCTACTTGGGCAAAGTCCAAGCCTCCCGTAATAGAGCGTTCAATAAAGGCGCTGGAAAGTGAGCCAATGCCAGCGCCCGGATCGAGCAAACGGCAGAGGGGCCTCTTGGTCTCCGAAAACAGGGCGGCCATAAATTCAGCGGTTCTGGCGGGCGTGAGGAATTGGCCGAGCTGCGATTTTCGCTTTGCTTCAGTGTTTTTTGACACTCTTAATCTTGCTTGTTCCACTGCCAGTAACAAATGTAGATCTCCTGCGCTCTGTTGTAAGGGGTGTGCAACCGTGCCTCAATCGGAGATGAGTATAAATCGAACACGCGGCAGAAGCAAATCACGGCACGATCAATGGTTCTGGCAGCAAGCCATCAGTTAGAACAAGGTCTGGTGCAGCTGCCAGCCGCGATTGAAAATTACTCGGACGACATGACCAGTTTCTTGGACAGCGACACGGAGAGGATGGTTGTATTGAGAAGTTTCTGTGCTTGTGAAAAGTCACGGGCGACCGTGATGAAGAACTCGACCTTGAGTGCCAGTGTATCCACTAAGAACATCACTGACAACTTTCATCGGCTTGCCCGACAAGCGGCGATTTCGGCGGCAATCTCCTCTTCGCTTGTCCTTCTTCAGCCAGGATTACCACTTCAACTTGCTGGCCGGGCTGAAAGGGTACGTCGGACAGGACGATCTGCTTGGATTTTTGGACAGTGACATACTGGCGATAGGCTATCAGGCGACGCCTCCTCAGAAACCCATTTGGTCAATCCTCACCAATATACCGCAGCACGACGCTCAACTCGGCCCGCACCTGGTCCGCGGCTTCAGTGCGCCCCAAGCGCTCGTATTCCAGGATGGCAGCGTTGCGCGAGGCGGCCTCGTTACGCAGGATGATCTCGTACTCACTCTCCGTCACCACCCGGCGTGGCACGTCACCCGAGCGGCCATAAACCGGCACATGCTCGGCCGTCATCGGTACGGCGCAGGCATTGTCCATGGCCTCCAACAGCGAGCGCAGGGTCAGCGTGGTTACGGCATCGCGTTCTTTCATCGCAGCGCGCAAATCAGTGCTCAGACGTGTTCGTAGCGAATGTGTTTTGGTGGACATCTGTGTATGACCTCCGGGTTGGCGATTATTTTACCTCCGCATATTCAATGAGTCTAGCAGCCCATGTCTCACTAGTCACAACAAATTCTTGCATACCTCGCGGCGCAGTTGCCAACCCTGCGGGTCTTCTGCGCCGCCGTGCGAGCGCTGGCTGACTATCTGCTGAAAACATGAGAAGCCGCTGAAGGTATCAGTCGGCTTCTCAGTTTGTTGAGGGAAAGAGTTTAGCGTACAGCGACCTCGATCTCAGTCGTACGCCAGTTCAAGCGCACTCCCCAGCAGGCGCAATTCGCGCCAGTGGTTGGCGAAGGCTTGGCGCCACGTGGGGGCGCAGTGATAACGAATGCCGAACTCCTCGCAGAGGGCGCGCACAACCGGCGCGAGGCGCGGGTAATTCAAATGGCAGACGTGTGGCAGCAGGTGATGCTCGATCTGGTAGTTCAACCCGCCGATATACCAACTCAGCAGTCGGTTGCGCGGCGCAAAGTCCATCGTTGTCTCGACCTGATGCACGGCCCACTCGTTTTCGATGTGCAGCGGGTCGCCCACCGGCTCAGGGAAATCGGACGCGCCATTGATGTGCGCCAGCTGGAAGACCACGCCCATCACCACGCCGACCGTGAGCATCACGATCAAAAAGCCCAGCAGCACCTGCCACCAGGGGAAGACCAGCAGCGGCAGCGCGAACATGATCATGAAGAAGAACAGCTTGCCGGCCCAGAACGTGATCTTATCCGCCGGGTTCATCTTGGGGTAAACGTGATTGGTATCGGACTTGCCCCTCAAGATCATCATGAAGTCGCGCAGGATGAAGTCGAAGCCGATCAGGCTGTACACCACGGGGAAGTACCAGGCCTGGATCTTGTGCAGTGGCCTCCATGGCTCACGGGGGGTGAGACGCATCAAGCCAAACGTTTCGACATCATCGTCAAAGCCGGCGATGTTGGTGTAAGTGTGATGCCACACGTTATGCTTGACACGCCAGCGGAATCCGCTCATGCCCAGCATTTCGGCGCTGAGGCTGATCAGCTTGTTGATGCGCGGATGATCAGAGTAGCCGCCGTGATTGGCATCGTGCATGACGTTGAAGCCGACCGAGGCGATGGCCAGCGCCCAGACCAGGCACAAGACGACATTGATCAGCAGGGGGAAATGGCCGAGCAACAACAGCAGGTAGGTACCCAGCCACCAGGCCAGTACGACTGCTGATTTGAGGTACATGGCCGGCACATCGCGTGCGGGCAGATGGTTGTCGCGTAGATAGGCATTGACCCGCTCGTTGAGCGTTTTTCGGAAACTGCGTTGCTGCGTGAAGGGAAGGCTTCTCTGCGGAGATTTCCCAACGGTGTTGGTAGATGTAGACAATTCGACTCTTCTCCTAAATGACTGTAAGCGTGCGGCG
>JAUQXC010000162.1 GCA_030834825.1 Thermoflexales bacterium | reverse complement strand
GGGCGACGCGATCATGGCTTTCTTCAACGCGCCGCTGCCACAGCCCGATTACGCGCTGCGCGCCGTCGCAACCGCTGTCGAGATGCAGTCGCGCATTACGGCGAAGGCCAAGACCATGCCGCTGCAGCTGCGTCTGCAATTTGGCGTCGGCATTGCCTGCGGCGAGGCCGTGGTCGGCAATATCGGCACGGCGCAGTTGATGAACTACACGGCGATCGGGAACAGTGTGAACCTGGCACGCCGCTTGCAGGAAACCGCCAGGGGTGGGCAAATTTTAATCGACGAGAGCACCTATCAGGCGGTGCAGCATCACGTGCGCGCCCGCTCACTGGAGACGATCGAGGTGAAGGGGTTCAGCGCGCCGGTGACGGTCTACGAAGTGCTGGGCCTGCGCAGCGAACGCCAGAGTGAAAATTCGGCTGCATCAGTCCCTTGACTCTATCGGCAGGCATGGTAAAATTGCGCCCGCGCTACGGGCCCGTAGCTCAATTCGGCAGAGCAGTTGCCTCTTAAGCAATTGGTTCTGGGTTCGAGTCCCAGCGGGCTCACAAAAAGGCGACCGGTTAATTGACTGGTCGCTTTTTCGTTTTAGCGGGAAAAGTTACGCCTCAGTGCAATAAAAGTCGCTAATAAAGCGATCGATGGGAGGCTGGCGGCGAAACTTCAGCCCATTCAATTGACGATTCCGGTCTCCCCTCTCCCTTCGAGGGGGAGGGTGAGGGTGAAAAGTTCGAGTCCCAGCGAGCTCACCAACAATGCGACCAGCCGATTGATCGATCGCGTTGTTGTTACCAGGCTACCAAGGAACAGCCTCATTGACGAGAAATCACTGGCAGAAACCGGCAGTAGGGTACATCAATAAAGATCGTATTTGAACCCGAGCTCACCGCTTCTATATTACCAGACTTGTCGACAGCACGAACCGCCAGTCCATTGAGGCAAGGCGCTGACACCGTGAACAAAAACAGGCCAGAGGTATTGGTCTGAGTGAGCAACGGCGTCCATTGACCAGAGGGCGGGCGATGCCAGAAAGCGGCACCTCCCACGCCCGAGCCTGGCTGGAGATCGGATGCTTCCCAAGTCAGTGTTATCATGCTGCCCAGGACAGGCGTGCCCGTAGCAGTAATAATTGTCCGAGGTGCAGCAACATCAGGCTCAAGCAAGCCCCCCACCGGAACGGCATCCTTCGTCGTCGCAGTCACCGAAATGGCCTGATAATAAGCATTGATCAGGTTACCCCAGCTGGTATCCCCCACGAATTGCAATTCGCTACTGGAATAGAGCTCGCGCAGCCGCAAGTTTCGTGTGACTTCCAAGCCTGGTGTGATCGGCGAGGTTTCGGTAATGACCAAGGGCAACTCCAAATCTTCGCCCAGAGGGAGAAAAATGGATAGGCCATGCGCATTATCGAGATCCCATGCGCGATCGAGTGCCAACCAGGGACTACCGCTGCGATGCTGTTCAGTAATGACTGCAGCACTTAGGGCTTGCGTCACCGCCTGGGCTGCGGCGATGAGGCCTGTGTTGGTGAACCGTTGTGACGTCTGTACGGCCAAATCATATAAGTCTACAAACCCATCGGTAGCCGGTTCAATGTAAAAATCGCCGTCATAGTCTACTTTCTGGGTTGCGCTGTAAACTTCATGCAGAGTATTCACTTGAACTGAGCTGGTGAGCGCCTGACTGAAAACCATCCCTAGCTGGTTCACGGCTGTAGACACGGCAGGTAATTGTGTCAAATCGAGTGCCGAAATGGTGAAGGGATGTTCGTTGGGAGGAAGCGCGTCGGCATAAGCGGAAACAATGAGGCGACCAAACTCAAGCGGAGTCATATCAGGTGTAATGCCCCGAACTATCTCCACATAGCGCCCCTGAGGACCTACCGGTGACCAACCGATGTTTTGAGATGACACAAAGATGGAAGCATAATCCTTGATCTGATAAGCCACTTCAAGCATGCCCATTAAACACACATCGTAGAATACGATATCGACTGGTTTAGTGCCATCATTGGTGATGAACGCAAAGGCCTGCTTCAATTCAGGGCTATTCAGATAATCGTAATTGTCAGTATAGTCCCAGCTTAAGCCGCTGTTTCCAGCCAACCAGACATCCTGATGCTTGAGTGTTCCCGTAACGTCCGGCCCAACGCTGGGTGCCCAGCCGCCGCCATGATCGACAATTGAAAGCATTGTGTAGCGAGCCGGGTAGCGATCGCGGCCCCACTTGACAAACTCGGCTAAAGTCTGGCCATCGCCCAGATTGAGCTCACTGGGCACGGTCAGTGTTGGACCCAATTGTGTCGTGATGGATGTGACCTGACCATATGTGATGTCATAGAGCGCAGTACCTGTGTAAAACTGCGTATTGGTGTAGCCGTCGATAAGGACCAGCACGTTTGCGCGTGGACTGGGGCCTGCCGCCACAAGGTTATTCACTGTCTCGTGCAGATCATCCTCCAGGTTGTTATCCCCATTTAAATAAAGGAGTACAGTCCATAAAAGATGGACGGGGCGGGAAAACTCTGAAGTACCGCCGTTGACGTCTGTGCTGGTGGCTAGGACATTAGGGTTGGCAAAGCCGGCTGGTTTGGTGAAAGTGAAATATCCACTGGCATCAGCCATGGTAAAGCCTTCGTAGGCACGACCCTGGTCTTCGTTGTCCGAGAAAAGCTCCACACGCGCGAGAGGAGTGGTTACACCGGTGAGAGTCACCGTCGTCACCGCCGTAACTTGAGGAACAGGCGCACAAGAGTGTTCAACCACAATCCCTTTACTGGTATTACTGTAGATCGAATTTTGCGCAATCGTGTTTCCCGCGCATTCCGTAATCCACACCCCGATCGGATTGTATGCAATCGTATTGCTCATGAGCAGCGTTCGGACTGCGCCCGAGACATTGAAGATACCGGGGCCGCCATTCGGCAAGGCGGCAGTGCCTGCCATGGTCAATCCGATCAGGTTGCCGATCAACTGATTATCAGAAGTGTCGAACAGGGCAATCCCGTCCGTCTGATTTCCACTGACAATGTTGCCCTCGTCGGGTTGTAATCCGCCGAGCGTGTTGTGGTGTGCCGCATCGGTAATGTCGATAGCACCATAGGGATGATTGCCGAGTGAATACGACCCGGTAACATCCGGCCCTAGCAGATTCCCGGCGACAACATTGTGATGCGCACTAAAATTAATGACGATCCCATGGTTGTAGTTGCCGCTGATCAAGTTACCTCGTCCTGCCAAGCGACGTCCTCCGATCAAGTTTCCCGAAGTGCCGTAAGTCAACTCGACCCCATGCAACCCATTGGGAATGGCAGCAGTACCATTGAGGTTAGTGCCGATAAAATTACCTTGAACGGTATTGCTCATTGTCGCGGCGTCTTGAATACGGACACCCACCTGCGCATTACCTCCAATCAAGTTACGGCCGCCGGGCGTACCATTTCCAATCGCGTTATGGCTGGCCCCTTGAGTGATGAGAATGCCATGAGTACCCTGCCCGATTTTTCCCGTACCCGCTGCATTGACGCCGATAAAATTGCCCAGCACCTGATTGTAGTTCGTCCCCACTCCGCCGATGTAGATACCATTATCAGCGTTGCCGCTAATGAGATTGCGTTCACCGACGAACTCACCACCG
The DNA here is from genome assembly GCA_030834825.1 of Thermoflexales bacterium. Lineage (GTDB taxonomy): Bacteria > Chloroflexota > Anaerolineae > Fen-1058 > Fen-1058 > Fen-1058. The sequence goes on along the minus strand of JAUQXC010000162.1, from coordinate 2,060 downwards.
ATACGATTGAACTGCGCTCCGTCCTGGAGGGCAATTCCAGAATAGCCATTGGCCACGGCGCTGGCAGCATCGGTCCGTGCGCCGAAATGATTGCCGATCACGATGTTTTGATTCGTTCCGACTCCACTAATCCAAATGCCATTCTGCTGATTACCGCCAATGGTGTTGGTATAGCCGGCGCCGGCTGAACCAATGGTATTGTTATTGGCGCCCTGCCAGATAGCAATGCCATTATAGGCATTACCCCAATCCACAACCCCTGCCGCATCAACACCGATCTGGTTACCCCACACATAGTTTCCGACTGTGCCAGCGCCTTGCATGTCGATACCACTTGCGCCATTACCGGCAATGATATTGCCCTGGCGCATAAGACGATTTCCACCAATGACATTGCTGGCCGCACCCGCTGTCAGGAGAATACCCGCGCCGGAAAAGTTGCGAATGGTCAAGCCGCGAATGACACAGCCATCCCCACCGATGACGAACCCATCGGCACCGCCTCCAGCTTGCGAACCATCCAAAATCACACCGGCATTGCTGGCATCAATTGTCACATTGGAGCGACTAAGTGTTGGCAGGGGAGATTGCACGTTGATGGTTACCGGAATGTCAGAGGGGAAAACAGCGGGATCGAAAATAATTGTATCCCCCGGCTGGGCGGCCATTATTTGTTGGCGCAAAGTGCCAGATCCAGTATCCGCCGAGCTAATAACCACGAGAGTGCCCGACAGGGCAGCCGTATCATGCGGCACACGTTGAGATGCTGCTCCAGAATGGGACATTGAGCGAAGCGGCGCAAGGCCCATCAGCCCAACAACGCTCAGCATAGCGATCAAAGCAGCTAGAATTCTGAATATCCGCTGGCATTTGGTCATCATTTTGAGCCTCACTTTGCTAACCGCTGGTACGACAATTCTCGATAGCCTCTTCGGCATCCTGCACTAAATCATCGAATTTAAGGCGCTGCGCCATCTCAAGCGCAGCAACAAAATAGTCGCGCGCTTGTGGCAAACGTGTTTCTTGGCAATCTGAACAACGACTCTCATGAAGTAGAATCTCGCCAGCATTATAGTGCGCCAGTACATATTCATAACTTTCAAGTCTTGCCTCGCGCAACTTCTCGATTTCGTCCTTAACCATGTCATAGGCAATTCTGAAGGCGGTAAGCGCGCTTAGAGCATTACTCGGATCATTCGAGGAACTCAAATATTTACCCCGCTCAAAATGAACTTGGCTCCAGGTTTCTTGTACTCGCGCCAGGTGAATGCTGCGAGAAGTTGCGTCTGTGATATGAGCGACCCAATCCAGCGCCGTCTGGCAAATTTGGTCGGCGGATGTCCACTCACTGGAAAGTGCATAAGTGTAAGCCAGTTGTTGAAGAACGTGTACGCGAAGGATAGGATCGTGCTCATAGCGAAGTGCGAAGCCGTCCGCCTGTAAACACAAGTCTACGGCTTGGTGTAAGTCTTCCATGATTGCTGGGCGAGCGGCGGCTTTATCAGCAGCCTTTGCTAACCTCCTTTGGCACTCACGTCTGATCAGGTTGGCACGCCCTAGATTAATTCTGGCCGCCAATCTGGTATCTTCCTCTCCGGCTAGGCTCTCAGCTGTTTGGTAGTCGGCCTCCGCTTGAGTCGCTTTGCCCAGTTGCCCGCGCAAGGCTGCACGTTGAACCAGCAATTGGGCACGCTCACCATCCGTTAATTTGATTAGCTTTGGGGCATCCACCAGCATGTTGAGACGTTCTTCCAGATAATGCCGTTCCGCATTAGTAGAGATGTAACGCGCTACCATTTCCATATACTTCAACATCGTGTCGGGGAAAAGAAAAATCCATGTTTCGTCAAGCCATTGTAAGTCAGCGAGCAGCAAGGCAGCTTGACGGCGTTCGACCAGCGGAGTTGTGTCGTTCAATGCGTTGACAAGGTTGATTTCCAGTTTATGCCGAAAACTTTCCTGGCTATCTTCCAAGGCAATCTGTTGTCGTACAAATTCTTGAACTAGCGAGTGCAAGCGAACGAAGTCCGGGAAAGCTGCAGGCTGCTTGGCTTGAGGAA
>JAUQXC010000161.1 GCA_030834825.1 Thermoflexales bacterium | reverse complement strand
CAGCTGGCTGGGCAAGGTCAGGCCCAATAGCGCCAGCAGTAGGATCAACGGCGGTTCAAGGAAGGCGAGAAGCAGCGCGATCCAGGCCACGGCAAAGAAGAAGAGATTGCCGAAGATGACGAATAAATTCTTGCTCAGCCCCGCGAACACTTCGCGGAAGTTTTGATACATGCGGCAGTGAATCCGCGGAGTGGCGTCAACAAAACGCCAGCGCAGACCGGCTCTTTTGATATGGCGCGTCAACGCAAAATCCTCGACGATTTGGTGGCGCACGGACGCGTGACCCTTGATCGCGGCATAGGCCGATCGGCGAAAGAGCAGGAATTGGCCGATTGAGATGGAGAGAAACGCGGCGGGCAGGCGCTCGGCCAACGCGAGGGGAATGAAGGCCATAAATGACCACGCCAGGAGCGGTACGAGCAGCTGCTCGCTCCACGTTTTCACTTCCTGGCGCGGCAGGCCGCTGAGCAGATCGGCCTGGGTGGCGAGGGCGGCTGCGATGGCATCACGCAGCATCGTCGAAGTGTGGCGTGTGTCTGCATCGGTGAAGAGCAGGTAGTCACCCGTAGCCGCTTGGGCGAGTTGATGGCAGGCCCAGTTTTTGCCGAGCCAACCGGCGGGCAGGGGTAGGCCTTGAATGACGCGCAGGCGTGCCTCTTCTGGGGCCAGGCGTCTCAGAATCTCACCCGTACCGTCGGTGGATTCGTCATCGAGGACGATCACTTCGAAGTCGGGGTAATCCTGCCCCAGCAGGCTCCGCGTACAGGCTTCGATGTTGCGGGCTTCATTGCGCGCGGGAAGGAGCAACGAGACGCGCGGAAAGCGGGATGGCGGGGAAAACTGGCCCAGGCGTTTGAGCGTGAGCAGGTTGACCAGCGAGATCAGCAACAAGATCGTCAGAAAGACGACGATGCCGCCGACGTGATCGATCCAAAGTTGGTCAGTCATGGCACACTACGCGTTCCCCTCCCGCGCCTCCATTCATCCTTCAACTCGATTACGCTCCGCTCAAGAGGCAGGTGCGTTTCCTAATAGGCGCTTTACCCAGGGGCGCAGCGCCGTCGGTTGGGTGAGATCGGTACGGTGTTTCCAGATCACGATAAGCAGATTGCCTAACCACACGCCCCACAGCCAAACCGGCGCAGCACTGAGCAAGAGGTAGACGATCAGGCTGGCCACCCCTAACACAGTGGACCAGCTGTTATTCGTCAACAACACGATGTAACTCCCCCAGAGCAAGCCCAACACTGACGGCACTTGATACAGTGTCAGTCCACACCAGATGCCCAGGCTGACTGCAATCGTTTTGCCACCTTTGAAGCGCAAAAAGGGCGAGAAGGCATGGCCGACGATCGGGGCGAGGGCGATGGCCGCCAATGACCAATCCGTCATGCCCGCACCGAAATTCGCCAGGCCAACCGGAACTGCTCCCTTGAGCATCTCGAGCAAGATAGCGATCCAACCCCAGCCTTTGCCGCCCGCACGAAAGACGTTGGCCGCGCCGGGATTGGCATCGCCGTAAGCGCGAATGTCCTGATGCAGCACGATCTTCCCCAGCCAGACCGAGAAGGTTAGGGACCCACACCAGAAAGCGCAGGCGATCCAGAACAAGCTGTGCATGTGTCGGCTTTCAATCGTCAATGTTAGCTGCTACTTAGATTCTCTCCTATACTTGGCGCGTTGCCCACCAGGCCTGCGCCAGATGCACGGCTTTGCCGCGTTGGTTGACGTACGAGCGCCGCGTGAAGTTGTTGTAGTCGTGATCTTCCAAGTCAGCGAGAATGCCGCGATACAAGGTGGCCGCCGCGCTGATGGCCAAGCGTCCAGCGTGGTCCAATAGGGCGATGCCCGGCCAGGCTTCTTGATACAACCGACGGTTGCGTGCGATCTGAAAGCGCATGAATTCGCGCCAGCGATGGTCCACGCGTCCAGCGGCGATCTGATCTTCCGTGATGCCAAACGCAGTCAGTTCTTCCTGCGGCAGGTAGACCCGGCCCGCTTGATAATCCTCGCCGACGTCGCGCAGAATGTTGGTGAGCTGCAAGGCCACCCCCAACTTCACCGCATACGGAATCGCTTCCCGTCCGCTAAAGCCGATGATGTGCATGCTCATCAACCCGACGGTCGAGGCAACGCCATAGGCATACTCGGCCAGTTCGTCAAACGTGCGGTAACGCGTCTGCTGCAAATCACGGGCTACGCCATTGATCAACTGCTCGGCATACCGCTGCGGGATGCGATAAACCGATCGGGCGTGTGACCAGGCGAGGACCACGGGATCATCGACCTGTGGATCGGATGCCAGTGTGATGTCGCTCCAGTGCTTAAGCGCAGCTGTGGAATCAGCGGAAGATTGATCGACGAGATCATCACCCACACGGCAGAAGGCATACAAGGCTCGCACGGCTTTACGTTTCTCCGCGGGGAGAAGGGCTGAAGAAAGGTAGAAGGATTTGCTGTGGCGGGCCGTTAACTGGGCGCAAAAGGCATAGGCCCTTCGTAGTTGGACGGCATCGGTTCGAGCGTTGTAGACATGAATAACCGAGTTCCAGGCTTCATGCGCCAAAGTCAACAGGCTGCTTTCCCAGGCATGTGGTTGTACTTCCACCATCATTCGACTCCTCATTCCTTTAGTGTGAAAAAAACTGGGATTCACTCACTTGGAGGTTTTTCATCACGGTTCTACCGTGCAACTTTTGAAAGTATATTACATTGTAAATGATTTGTCAATATAAATATGTGCAAAATATTGACAGATTATAGAAATGGTGATACTATCATGTCGGAAAACAATTTTTATGGAGAGCATCATGGCAAAAAAACCATCGGCAATAGTGATTGGCGCGGGTATTGGCGGCCTTGCCACCGCGGGCCGCCTGGCACGCAACGGTTATGAGGTCACGGTTGTGGAGAAGAATTCGCATGCCGGAGGGCGCTGCGATCAAATCGTAAAGGACGGGCATCGCTTTGACGTAGGCCCCTCGTTGTTTTTAATGCCCCAGATATTTGAAGAGACCTATGCGGCCCTGGGCGAGAAGATGAGTGATCATCTCGATCTGCGCCGGATCGATCCCACCTATACGGTGCGTTTTGATGACGGCACTCAGCTCGCGCTGACGGCGAACATCCATGCCATGCAGGCGCAGTTGGAAGCGCTGGAGCCCGGGGCCTTTGGCGGATTTCTCCGCTACCTGAACGAGGGGTATCACCATTACCACTTGTCTCTGGAAAAATTCGTCGGTCGCAATTTCTATAGTTACCTCGACTATTTCAGTCTGCGCAACCTGCCGCTGCTCTTCAAGTTAAAGGCCCTGCGCAAGCACTATGCCAATGTGGGCCGTTACTTCAACCATCCGCACTTGAAGGCCGCGTTCACGTTTCAAAATATGTATCTGGGTCTGAGTCCGTACGATGCGCCTGCCACTTATTCGCTGCTGCAATACACCGAACTGGCCGATGGGGTGTGGTTTCCCCTGGGTGGAATGTATCGCATCATCGAAACGTTGACGACGATTGCCGCGAAACTCGGCGCGCGTTTCGTGTACAACGCGCCGGTGGAGCGCATCATGCACGATGGCAAGCGGGCGAGCAGCGTCAGATTGAAAGACGGTCGAAAGTTGGAGGCCGATGTGATCGTCGTGAATGCCGATTTGCCCTACGCCTATCGCGAATTGCTGAAGGACGAAGCCGAAGCCAAGAAACTCGATCGGAAGAAATATACCTGCTCAGCCATCATGTTCTATTGGGGCGTGGACAAAGTCTATCCGCAAATACAGCATCACAATGTCTGGCTGGCCGGCGACTACCAGGCCAGTTTCGATCGCATCTTTCAGGACAACACACTGCCCCAGGAACCCAGCTTCTATGTGCATGCACCCGCGCGCACCGATCCAGCGGCGGCGCCGGCGGGACAGGATACGTTGATGGTCCTGGTGCCGGTCGGACACTTGGATGAGGCCCGGCCACAAGATTGGGAAGCGTTGAAAGCCAAGGCGCGATCGACGGTGCTGGCCCGGTTGAAAGATATCGGCGTGGACGATCTGGAACAGCACAGCAAATTTGAAGTGTGTTACACTCCTCGGCAGTGGCAGTCGCTATACAATCTGGAGAAGGGCGCGGCGTTCGGGCTAAGTCACAATTTTGGGCAGGTGGGCTATTTGCGACCACGCAATCGCCACGCGCAGCTGCACAATGTCTACTTTGCCGGGGCCAGCACGCATCCGGGGACGGGCCTGCCCATTGTGCTGTTGTCAGCTCGCTTGACCACCGAACGCATTTTGAAGGATGCCGGTGTGCCACAGATGCTCTATAATAGGCAACCAGTGGCTGTGTAGCTTTCCGCGCAGCGCAGGTTGCCAGCTGCCTAATCGATTTAACCGAAGGAAGAACTTTTATGCCGAGCGAGGCCCCCACCTTTAACTTGAAAGCCGTTGTGCGCGACACCGGCCTGAAGCCGGATACGATTCGCGCCTGGGAGCGGCGCTACGGCGTGCCCCAACCGCGCCGCACAGCGGGCGGACATCGCCTGTATTCGCAGCGCGACATCGATCTACTGAAATGGATGAATGCGCGCCAGCATGAGGGCCTGAGCATCAGCCGCATCGTCGCTCTCTGGAAGAGCCTGGAGGCCGAAGGCAAGGATCCGCTGCAAGTAACAGCGCATGATGCGCTACAGCAGACTATGCCGCTAGGCGATATGGGTGAATTGGCGAATCTGCGGCGTGAGTGGGTGCAGGCCTGCTTGAACTTTGACGAACCGCGCGCCGAACGAATGGCGACGCAGGCTTTTGCGTTATTTCCGCTGGATAGTGTCGTGCTGGATGTGCTGTTACGCGGTCTGGCTGAAATCGGCGAGGCCTGGTATCGCGGCGAGGTGGCGGTGCAGCAGGAACACTTCGCATCTTCGCTGGCGGTGCGTCGTTTGCAAACGCTGATTGCTGCCAGCCCGGCACCGACACGCGCGGGCCGTCTCGTCGTAGCCTGTCCGCCCGAGGAGCAGCATACGGTAAGTCTGCATGTGATCAACCTGTTCTTGCGAAGACAGGGCTGGGACGTGATCGATCTGGGGGCCAACGTTCCGCTCGCCCGGCTGGAGACCATGCTGCTGACTTTACGCCCGCAGTTGGTGATTGCCGCGGCGCAGCACCTGCCCACTGCTCAGACACTGCAAGCGATGGCGTTGACCATTACAAGTCTAAAGATCCCGCTGGGGTTCGGTGGCAGTGTGTTCAACCGGCATCCCACTTTGCAGCAGCACATCGCGGGGCATTTTCTAGGCGAAGATTTAAGCGAACTGACGGGCACGGTGCAGGGAATTTTGCGCCAGCCCTGGCCGCTGCCTGATTTTGTTGAGACGACACCGGATTACCTGATGGCCCTGGAACATTATCATGAATGCCTCTCCCTGATCGACACGACTGTGCTGGGGGCACTCAAGCCGGAGCTGCGTGAATTGGTCTGGCGTGCCGACGCGCAGACCTATCTGGCGCAGTATATCCGTGCGGCACTGGCGCTGGGCGACATCAACTTCCTCGACGTCGATCTCAGCTGGATTCGCGGATTGCTTTCGGCGCATCAACTACCTGCCGAGGCGCTCTACGGCTTCCTGCAAGTTTACCGGACTGCCCTCCAGAAGCACCTCGATCAACGCGGGGCGATCATTGTGGAGTGGTTCCAGCGTGCTCTGCCCGTACCGGCCGCGCCTGCGTCATAGTGCCTCTCACCGCAACATTTGTTTAGCCAGGGTCATGAGCGCTTTTGTATTCCTTCCAGCAAAGCCGGTAATTGCCCGAGGTGCTCGAGCTCGTGATAGCGCCCTTGCTGCTCTGGCGGAACAACCGCATGCTCGTGCACCCAGGTGATGGCATACGGTACATGCACGGCTTCGCCGCCGATTGCCAGCACCGGCAGAATGTCCGAGCGCAATGAATTGCCGATCATCAGGAAGCGCGCCGGCTCGATGTGATGGCGCGCCAACAGCGCCGCGTAACTCTGCGGCGTCTTGTCAGCGACGATCTCGATCGAGCGGAAGTAGGGCTTCAGGCCCGATTGTTCGATCTTGTTTTCCTGGTGGATCAAATCACCTTTGGTAATGAGCAGCAGCGGATAAGTCGTCGCCAGCTGGGCGATCACCTCGGCCACACCTTCCAGTAACTCAACCTCGGTGTTCAACATCTGCTTCGCCAGATCGAGCACGCGCTGAAGTTCGTCACCCCGGATACGCCGTTCGCTCAGCTCCAGCGCGGCTTCGATCATCGACAGGGCGAAGCCTTTGATGCCATACCCGTAGCTGGGCAGGTTGCGCATCTCCGTTTGATGCAGGACTCGATTGACGGTCTCGACTTCCGCATAGGGCGCGAGCAGGCGGCGGTATTCCTCTTGCGCCGCAGCATACACGCTCTCGCTGTGCCACAGCGTATCGTCGGCGTCGAAAGCGATGGTGTCAAAGCGCATGGCTCGGTCCATTTACTTGCCAAGAAGATAAGCGGCCGTCTCAGCCAGGCGGGTGGAATATGCCCATTCGTTATCGTACCAGGCCGCTACCGACACGAAATTGCCTTCCACCACCTGCGTCAGGGGCAGATCGACGATGGAAGAGAGTTCATCTCCCACAATGCGCGCAGAGGCCCATTCATCTTCCAGGACGCCCATGACGCTCAGCAATGGTTTGTGCTTGGCGGCGGCGCGGAAAACCGCTTTGACTTCGTCCACGGTCGTCGCACGTTCCGTCAGGACATTCACTTCGGCGATACTGCCGGTGCGTGTGGGCACCCGATAGGCTTTGCCCGTAATCTTGAGGTCCGGCCAGATAAACTGCAAAGCCCGAGCGGCACCTGATGAAGAGGGGATAATATTTTCGGCCGCAGCCCAGGAATCGCGGCGATCCTTCATCGGTTGATCGGTGAGCGACTGCGTGTTCGTGTAGGCGTGCACCGTCGAGAACAGGCCCGAGCGGATACCGAAATTCTCCATAAGGACCTTGACCACCGGGGCCAACGCATTAGTCGTGCAGCTGGCCATGCTGATGATGCGATGTTGGGCAGGATCAAATTGATCGAGATTGATGCCGGGCAGTAGGAAGGCATCGGCATCCTGGCGCGTCTTGCTGGCCGCGCTGATCAACACGCGCTTGGCGCCGCGATCGAGGTGCGCCTGCGCGCCGGGACGCGTGGTCGCCCGTCCTGAACATTCAATCACCAGTTCTACTCCCAGCGCCTTCCAATCGGGCAGCTCTTGGCTGGTGTCAAGATAACGAATGGAGCGCTCTCCCACCACCAGGGTTCCCTCCCGCGTGGACACTGGTTCTGCCCAGCGGCCATAGTTGGTATCAACTTCAAACAACGCCGCCAGGGTGGGCAGGTCTTTAATGTCCGAGATCGAAACCGGGACAAAGAGTCCCTTTTTCAAGGCGGCTTTCATGGCCGAACGGCCAATCCGACCAAATCCGTGCAGCGCGATGTTGCTCATCAAGTCTCCTTTATTCAAAGTTGTTTATAACTTCTCCGCTGTACGCTGTTCAAGTGTCAGCCTCCTGACACGATCAAGTAAACTCATCACCATACAAAGTATAGGGTCAACCCGGCAGAGCGTCAACATCACTTTTCGCTCTTCACATGGCTCGATGCTATAATCCTCACAGCCACTCTTTCATTTGCATAAATCACGACCGATCTCTCGCCTATCGCTCGTGCCCTCGATCAACTTCAGATGCCCTATCGGCTGTTCGGGCATACCGGACCGGTGCATTCACAGGAAGAGGCCGCGTGTGACCGCCAGCTACTATCCGATCAGGTCAATGGCGTTCATCACACGCCATCAACAGGTTGCGCATTTTGCATTTCCACTGTCAGGCTTATTGTGACCGTAAGGATGATCAGAACTTCTCTCACGACGCATAAGTCATGACGGTAGCGACACCCGTCTGCGTGCTTCACTATTCTGTATCAAGGAGATGAAGAAATGATTCAGATGTTTGGAATGAAAACCGCGTTGCGACTGTTGCCCGCAATGTGCCTGTCTGTATTAATGCTGTTTGGCCTGATGCTACTCAACATTCCGAACGGAATACGCGCTTCATCGCCTGAGGCCCGCCCACTAGGGGGGATCGAGGCGTTGGAGCCGTTTACGCCGACCGGACACTTTGTCGCTGTCCTCACGCCAACTGACCAATGGAACAATGAGATTGTGCTGATCGCATCACCTGTTCTCGACGACCAAGGTGTGATTTTTGCCAGCCTGCAGGGAACCGGGGTGAATCAGAACAAGATTCTGCGCTCGACCGATGGCGGCAAACAATGGGATACCATCCAGATACCGGCGTCATTCTATAGGG